>CAZRLE010000001.1:0-52765 GCA_964600705.1 uncultured Lachnoclostridium sp.
ACTGCTCTTTAATTCTAATAACTCTCTTCTACAATCCAAATCTTATCTTACGATATGCAAGAATTTCTTCCATACATTTGTCAAATCCCAATTTCCCACAATCTAAGCAAAGGTCATAGTTTCTGGCATCTGTCCAGTCTCTTCCTGTATAGTAATGATAATAATCTCCACGGAACTTATCTACCTTAGCAATGAACTTCTTCATTTCTTTTGGTGTCATACTATTACGTTCCATAGCTCTTTCATAACAGAAATCTTCATCTGCATGAACGAATACACTCATTACATTTGGATAGTTACGAAGTACAAAGTCCGCACAACGACCTACGATTACACAAGATTCTGTTTCTGCAAGCTGTTTAATAATCTTTGCCTGATAGTTAAATAAGTTTCTGTCGGATACAAAGTCTTCCGATTCTGGTGGAAGCAAATCCCCATCATAAACATTTGTTTTAAATCTAAGAAGACGACTTTTTCTGAGCTTTTCATCTGCTTCCCCAAATAAACCTTCACTGATTCCACTGTCCTCAGATGCCATTCTAAGAATGTCTCTACTGTAAAATGGTATTCCAAGCTCTTTGGCTACCATCTGACCTACGGTTTTTCCTCCACTACCATACTGTCTTGCAATCGTAATTACGATATTATCCATATCTATACCCCCCTTTTATTCTCCCAGATATGCTTTCTTAATAGAATCATCATTCATAAGTACTTTAGCATCTCCTGAAAGTACAATTTTACCTGTTTCTAATACGTATGCTCTATCTGCGATAGATAAAGCCTTCTTTGCATTCTGTTCTACTAAAAGAACGGTTGTACCACTGGCACTTACCTTCTCAATAATGTCGAAAATCTCATTTACAAAGATAGGGGATAATCCCATGGAAGGCTCATCCATTACAATCATCTTAGGATTAGACATAAGTGCACGTCCCATAGCTAACATCTGCTGTTCACCACCAGATAAAGTTCCTGCTCTCTGGGTTTTACGTTCTCTTAAACGTGGGAAACGTTTGTATACATTTTCCAGATTTTCTGCAATTTCTTTTTTGTCTTTACGGGTATAAGCTCCCATAATTAAGTTTTCATAAACACTAAGCTGTGCAAATACACGACGGCCTTCTGGAACATGGGCAATTCCCATTTCTACAATCTTATGAGCCGGTATCTTTGTAATATCTTTTCCTTCAAATACGATAGAACCCTGCTTTGCAGGCAAAAGTCCTGTTACTGTATGAAGTGTTGTCGTTTTTCCCGCTCCATTGGCACCAATCAGGGCAATAACCTCTCCCTGATTTACTTCGAAGGAAACATCCTTTAATGCCTGAATCATGCCGTAGTATACCTGCAGCCCATTTACTTCTAACATTGCCACTTTCTCGTTCCTCCTATTCGCCTAAATATGCAGTAATTACTGCCGGATCATTTAATACATCTTCTGTCTTTCCTTGTGTAAGCACACGACCAAAGTTAAGTACAGTAAGTTCTTCGCAGATACCACCTACTAATTTCATATCATGCTCAATGAGAAGAATGGTAGTATCAAACTCATCTCTTACAAAACGGATGGTATCCATAAGCTCTGCGGTCTCATTTGGATTCATACCAGCCGCAGGCTCATCTAACAAAAGAAGCTTTGGTTCTGTTGCAATGGCTCTGGCAATCTCTAACTTACGCTGTTTACCATAAGGAAGATTACTTGCTAAAGTATCTGCCTCACTGTCCAGATCAAATACCTTCAAAATCTCCATAGCACGCTGGTCCATCTCTTTTTCCACCTTATAGTAATTAGGCAAACGGAAAATTCCTTCTAATACAGAATACTTATGGTGGTTATGAAGTCCTGCCTTTACATTATCAAGTACTGATAATTCTTTAAAAAGACGAATATTCTGAAAGGTTCTTGCGATTCCTTCTTTATTAATTTCTGTAATAGACTTACCTGTAATATCTTTTCCATCCAGACGAACAATTCCTTCGCTTGGTTTGTATACACCTGTCAGTAAGTTAAATACAGTAGTCTTTCCTGCTCCGTTTGGTCCGATTAAACCATAGAGCATACCTTTTTCAATCTTCAAATCAAAACCGTCTACTGCACGTAAGCCCCCAAATGAAATAGACAAATTTCTTACTTCTAATACTGCCATATTATTTTGCCTCCTTCATTTTTTTGCTCTTAATTGTTGCTTTTACTTTCTCTCTCCAGTTAATCGCTGCAGGTGCAGAGTTAAATAACATCATAGTAATTAACACAATGGCATAAATAAGCATACGATAATCAGAAAGTCCTCGGAGCATTTCCGGAAGCACTGTCAAAATAATCGCAGCAATCATAGAACCTCGGATATTACCAATTCCACCAAGTACTACGAATACAAGAATTAAAATAGAAGTATTATAATCGAACTTCTTTACGGTTAATGTAGATAAGTTATGGGCATATAATACACCTGCTACCCCTGCAAGGGCTGCAGAAATGGAAAATGCCATGAGCTTATACTTTGTAATATTAATACCCACAGATTCTGCTGCAATACGATTGTCACGGATTGCCATAATCGCACGACCGCTTCTGGAGTTAATCAGATTCAAAATAATAAATAATGTAATGAGAATCAGTATAACACCAATTGTGAAATTTGAATTCTTAGGAGCACCTGTAATACCAAGGGCACCTTTTACAAGTACCTGTCCGTCTGCTTCCATATTAAGGCTTGCTGTATCTGTTGCAGAGAAATGTAATCCATTGCTGTCACGACCAATATAGAGTACATTCATAAGATTTTTGATAATTTCACCAAATGCCAAAGTAACGATAGCAAGGTAATCGCCTCGAAGCTTAAGTACCGGAATACCAATGATAATACCAAAAAGTGCTGCAACACCGGCTCCAATTAAAATTGCTAAAATAAAACGAACCATCTCTGGCAGTGTATCTCCCACCATAACAGAAAAGAAAGCACTGGAATAAGCACCTACACACATAAATCCTGCATGCCCAAGGCTTAATTCGCCAGAAATACCTACTACCAGATTTAAGGAAATGGCAGCAATGGCATAAACACACATTGGAACCAGAAGTCCTTCCATCAGACTGGAAATGTTATCTGTCATAATCAGTAACTGTATTACAAGATATGCAGCCACAACCATCAAATAGGTAATGGTATTGCTTTTTGTTGTTTTATCCATGTTTTTAAAAAGATTTATTTTTACTTTCATTGTTTCCACCTACACTTTCTCCTGAATATTCTTTCCGAACAAGCCAGTAGGCTTAACCAACAAAACAACAATCAAAACAGCAAATACAATGGCATCTGCCACCTGTGAAGATATGTAAGCTGTACCTAAATTCTGGATGATACCTAATAAGATGCCTCCAACCATAGCTCCAGGAATAGAACCAATTCCACCAAATACCGCAGCTACGAAAGCCTTAATACCAGGCATAGCACCCGTATATGGTGTAAGACTTGGGTAAGCAGAGCACATCAGCACACCTGCAATTGCAGCCAGACCAGAACCAATGGCAAATGTTAAAGAAATCGTTGCATTTACATTGATACCCATAAGCTGTGCTGCCCCACGATCTTCTGATACAGCCTTCATGGCTCTTCCTGGCTTAGTCTTATTTACAAACAGAGTCAGACCACACATAATTACGATACATGCGATAATAGTCACTATCGTTGTTCCTGAAATAATCAATTCGCCGCCTGCTAAAGATATGGAAGGTACAGAAATTACATTAACAAATGACTTTGTATCTGCACCAAATACCAACAACGCTATATTCTGTAAGAAATAACTTACACCGATAGCTGTAATTAAAACTGCCAAGGAAGAGGATGCTCCTCGCAAAGGCTTATAAGCTATCTTCTCAATTACCATACCTAAAACTGTGCACACACCCATACTGATTAGTACCGCAGGTAATGGGCTCACTCCAGCTCCTGTTAACAAAGTAAGTGCTGTATATGCTCCAATCATGATAACATCACCATGAGCAAAATTCAGCATCTTAGCAATTCCGTATACCATAGTATAGCCTAACGCAATAATCGCGTACACACTACCTAAGCTTATACCATTAATCAAATACGTTATAAAACTCATGCTTCTCTCCGTCCCTTCAACGTTAATATATAATTGCTTATTATAACATTAAAGGGATACCCTTTCAAGTCTTCCCGACTAAAAGAATATCCCCTATTTAACCCTATTCTATTACTCTCATCCAAAATCCTATATCTTTTTACTGCATTGCTTTGTATGCACCATCAGCAATTATAACTGCTTTAGGTTCTTTGTTAGGTTCACCGGATGCATCCCATGTAATTGTACCAGTAAGACCTTCTAAAGTAATCTGTGTCATAGCTTCTTTCATTGCATCGCAAAGATCGGAAGCGGACATATCTGCTGTAGCACCAGCTTTTTCAATTGCTGCTTTCACTGCATATACTGCATCATATGCATCTGCTGCGAACTGCATTGGAACTTCATTGTTATATTTTTCTGCATAAGTCTTAACAAAGTTCTGAGTTGCTTCATCTGTTGCATCTGCTGCGAATGGTGTAAGAAGCATAACTCCTTCTGCTAAAGAAACATCAAAGTTTTCTACACCAAGGATTCCATCTAAGCCGTCACAACCAAAAATTGTAGGAGCATATCCCATCTCTTTTGCCTGCTGTAAAATTAAAGATGCTTCCTGGAAATAGATAGGTAAGAATAATAAATCTGCATTACTATCTTTTGCTTTCTGTAACTGTACCTTAAAATCAGTCTTGCTGTCTGATGTGAAGGCTTCTGTTGCAACTACTTCAATACCCTGATTTGCTGCTTCTGCCTTAAAGCTTTCACAGATACCAGAAGAATATGGATCAGAGCTGTCATAAATGATTGCAACCTTAGTTGCTAAATTATTCATACCGATAAACTCAGCTGATTTTGTACCCTGTGTTGGGTCTGAGAAACAAAGACGGAATGCATTGTCACCACTGATACAATCTGTTGCTGTTCCAGAAGGAGTAATCAGGAACAGATTATCATTAGAAGCTTCTGCCTCTACAGCGATACATGGAGCACTTGTTACAGTACCAACTAATGCCTGCATACCCCAGTCTTTTAAGATGTTGTAAGCATTTACAGATTTTTCTGCATCATGTTCATCATCTTCCATTCTGAATTCAATCTTAACACCATTGATACCACCTGCTGCATTGATTTCTTCTACAGCGATCTGTGCACCTTTGTTAACTGCGTCCCCATATGCTCCTGCTCCACCTGTTAATGGACCAATAGCACCAATTTTAAATACGGCTTCTCCATTTGTTGTTCCTTCAGAACTTTCACCGCCGCCACATGCTGTTAAACAGCTCATTGCAAGCACAATTGTAAGTAATACGCTAATAAACTTTTTCATATTAACACTTTGCCTCCTTAAAGCTAAATAATTTTTAATATATTAACCCCTATTTTCCAAATTGTCAAGTAATTATCAATATTTTATTGTTTTTTCTATCTTATCCCTCGCATTGCGCAAAAGATATGACTATGATATAATTTCCATATGAATAAATTTATTATATTTGAAGAATGTGAGATGATGGTATGGCATATCTGATTCGCTCTACCTTTGCTTTTTGGTTTGGAATCATATTAACCTACAAATTTGCCGGTGTAAAAGTCGACCGAAAAGCCATTATGAAAATGTGTATGTTTTTCATAATTTCTTTATTATTACAAGCACTCACCTATTACAATAACACTGCAGAACTTGCAGAACGTCTATATCCTTTTACAACTCATATTCCCCTGATGCTTTGGTTAATCGTAATTCATGGCATCAAGTGGGAAATCAGTATCAGTGCCGTTATAACAGCCTATTTATGTTGTGAGCTTCCAAACTGGGTCAGCTACTTTGCAGCGATTGCCTTTGGTTCTAATTATAACATCGAAGTCGCATTTTACGGCATCGGCAGTATTATCATACTGATTTGGCTATCCCGTTATGCTGCTCCTGCTTTACTTTCACTTTTCTCAAGTTCACGGAAGGTCTGTCTTTTATTTACGACGATTCCGTTTCTTTATTATTTATGGTGTTATTCTGCAACTGTTTATACCTCTTATATGGAGGAACACGGCTATCAGGTTGCATTTACCATGTCAGCGCTCTTTACCTTTATGTTTTTAATCTTTGCCATTGCACAAAATAAAAATCGAGAAGATATAAAGATTATGAAGGAACTGGAGAAAGCAAAAAACGCTGAATACCTTGCAAAACAGGAAGCCATACGGGCTAACAAAGCTAAAGGCGAATTCCTTGCAAGTATGTCCCATGAGATTCGTACCCCAATCAATGCCGTACTCGGTCTTGATGAAATGATTCTCAGAGAATGCACAGACCCACAAATTTTAGACTATGCCGCCAAGATAAAAACTTCCGGCCAGTCACTTTTATTTTTAATCAATGACATTTTGGATTTATCAAAAATTGAGTCGGAACGCATGGACATTACTCCATCGAAATACGAACCAAACAAACTGATTTCAGAAATCCTGTTAATGATAGAGCCCCGTCTGAATGCTAAGGGTCTTCACTTGCAGTACGAAATTGATTCCCATATTCCTTCTGTACTCTATGGTGATGACATGCGTATTCGCCAGATTTTGATTAACCTGTTGACAAATGCTGTAAAGTATACAGATGAAGGAAAAGTAACTCTCTCTATTCAGCGCATTTCTGCTACAGAAGAAGATGTTCTTCTCCGATTCTCTGTCAGAGATACTGGTATTGGTATCAAAGAAGAAGACCAAGAGACGCTTTTTGACTCCTTCCGCCGTGTGGATTTAGCACACAATAAAAAAATCGAAGGAACTGGTCTTGGACTCAGTATTACCCTCAAACTGCTTCGGTTAATGGGGTCTGACTTAGAACTCCAAAGTATCTATGGCGTTGGTTCGGATTTCCATTTTGACCTTCGCCAAAAGATAGTGGATACCACAAACATGGGTGACTTCAAAAAAGGTTTTCAGGAGGTTACCCTCACGGATACTTACAGAGAAAGCTTTACCGCTCCAAATGCAAACATATTAGTTGTTGACGACTATGATTTAAACCTCGTAGTTTTCAAAGGACTTCTTAAAAATAGTCAGATGAATATAAAAGCAGCTCTATCTGGACAAGAAGCTTTGCAACTCATTGAAAAAGAACACTTTGACATAGTATTTATGGATCATCTGATGCCTCATATGGATGGACTCGAAACCTTAGAACATATATTGAAGGACAACAGCTTACGTCAAAATGCAAAGGTCATTATTGCATTAACTGCAAACGCAGTTGTTGGTGCAAAGGAGGAGTATTTACAGGCTGGCTTTTCAGATTATCTAAAAAAACCATTCCGCGGTCAGGAATTAGAAGAAATTCTCCTTAAATTTCTTCCTCCAGATATGATACAGACACCTGTTTTCACTGATACTCCTGCTATATTTAAGACAGACAGTATTGAAATCATTCCTACTGTTCCTCCTGACGTTATTTCAGAAGTAATCGACCAAAAGCTTGGAATCAGTTTCTGTGATGGTGATAAAGAGTTCTACTTTGAGATACTACATGCTTTTTTACAAAGCGATTTTTCTACAACTCTAAACAACTATTTTATCGCTCAAGACTGGAAAGGCTATCAGATATCCATTCATGGTGCTAAATCAGGTGCCAAATCCATTGGTGCCATGCCTCTTTCCGAATTGGCAAAGGATATGGAACTGGCACTTAAGGAACGAAATGACACCGAATATATTATCACAAACCACTCTTTCATTCTTCGTGAAATTGAAAAGCTTGAAAATGCAATTCACCAATTGATAAATCAGTAAAAAATATACACAAAAGGAGACTGCTATGAAATTTACATCCACATCAAATTTAATCCCCGGAATGGTACTTGGACAAAACCTTTTCGGTATAGAACAATATGAAAAATATAAACTTGGAACCATACTGACTGCTAATGACATCCTGTTTTTAGATGATGCTGGTGTTGTAGGTGTTTACACTATGGAGGCTCTTCCCGCCAAAATTCTAAGTTCGGATGATTTAATGAAGCAATGTCTGGAGGCTGTTAAAAAAGCTGATATCAATGCTATGCTGTCTCTTGCCAAACAAATCGTAACTGACCTTACAGCACGGCCTATATCCCTTGATTTTAGAAGTGTACGCTCTTACAAGGATTACCTTTCACACCATAGTGTGTGTGTTGCTGTATATGCTGTTGCTACTGGCATCAAACTTGGACTATCCAAATCTGAACTGGAAGCACTGGCACTGGCTGGCTTATTACATGACATCGGACAGGCATTACTGAATAAATCACTGTTACTCAAAAAAGAACAATTAACCCCAGATGAATATGAGCAAGTCAAACGCCATCCAAAAGAAAGCTATAATTTTGTTGCTCAGGACGACAGAATTCCAGCCATGGTAAAGGATGCAATTCTTGCCCATCACGAAAACTACAATGGAACCGGTTATCCAAACCAATTAAGCGAAGATAACATTCCTATGTTAGCCCGTATTCTTCACGTTGTAGACGTATATGATGCCCTCATGGCCAAACGCCCTTACAAAAAAGGCATGTCAAGTGCCCAGGCAATCAATTATCTCATAGGTGGAAAAACTATTTTATTTGACGAACTTATCGTAGATACCTTTGCACAGATTGCCGTTCCTTATCCAACCGGCTGTGAAGTCAAATTATCTACCAATGAGATTGCACTGGTTATCAGTCAGACAGAGGACAAGTTGCGTCCACGCATCTATTTGAACGATAAATGCTGTGTTCTTAACCTATTCCTTGAATATCCGGATATTACCATTTTGTATGATGTGGAATATGAACACATTGTCAAGGAATCCGTTGCCCGTACAGAATTAGAAACTGCCTCCACACAGACAGTAACTACCACGAAGAAGATTTTAATTGTAGATGATGTTTTTGTAAGTATAGCCCATACCAAACGCGCCTTAGGTCCAAATTACGATGTTGTAACCTGCTCCCAAGGTTCCAAAGCTGCCATGATGGTTTCCATTGAAAAACCTGATTTAATTCTGATGGATTATGAAATGCCTGACATGGATGGTGCTACTGCAGTAAATGAAATACACAAATTAGGTTATCGTATGCCAATTATTTTCCTTACCGGAAAAAGTAACAAAGAAACTGTGTACGCCTGCAAAAACTGCGGTGCTATCGACTACATCCTAAAACCTGCTAACCCTGTATATTTACGCACCCGTATTGAAATGGCATTAAATAACATCGACGGAAATGCACTTTTATAAACAACAGAAAACACATAGGATTCTATCTTCTATCCAGATAGTCCTATGTGTTTCCTTATTTTTTTAACATTATTTTCTTATAGGTCTACTCCTTTCAGATGCCATTTTTTGATAAATATACCACCTTTCACCCCTTGTTCCATTAATTTTTATTTTGCTGCCTGCACGTGCAAAGTTTACAAAAAGTGTCATTGATGCTATGATTAATATCATCACGTTTTAACATTGTCTTTTTTACAATACTTTATGTTTTTGCAACCTTACTTTAAAAGGAAGATTGGAGATTACTCATGAAAAAAATACTTGTTATCGGTTCTACTGTTACTGATGTCATTATCAATGTGGATTTTCTTCCAAGCACTGCACAGGACGTACATATTTTATCACAAAATACTTCTCTTGGCGGCTGCGCCCATAATGTATCAGACAGCATCCGTCATTTTGATGTGCCTTACCTGTTATTCTCACCGGTAGGTACTGGAATTTATGGTGATTATGTCCGTAATGAATTAGCCAAGAAAGGGCTTACCTCACCTGTTCCTACTCCTGAACAGGCAAACGGCTGCTGCTACTGCTTTGTAGAAACCTCTGGCGAAAGAACCTTTATTGTGGACCGTGGTGCTGAATACCGCTTCTACAAAGAATGGTTTGACAGTGTAAATCTAGAAGAATTCAGCCATGTCTACCTCTGTGGCCTTGAACTGGAGGAACCTACTGGCGGTAATATTGTTGATTTCTTAGAAAGATGCAATCTGCCAATCTTTTTTGCAACTGGTCCAAGAATCACTCAGATTGATAAGGATATGATGCGACGTCTGTTTGCCCTGCATCCGGTTATCCACCTGAATGAATCGGAACTTTGTCAATACACTGGTATTAAGGATTTAGAACAGGCAGCAGACTTTTTATACCAGCAGCTCAATAACACCATTATCATCACTCTCGGCGAACAAGGCGCCTGCTTCTATGATAATGAGGGCATTCACTACGTTGCTCCAGTAAAAGCAGAACATATTGTGGATACCATCGGTGCCGGTGACAGTCATTTTGGTTCTGTCATTGCCTGCCTTCTGAAAGGAATGTCTATGGAAACTGCCATTGCTAATGCCAATAAAGTTGCTTCTGCCGTGGTATGTAACAAAGGGGCATTACTAGATGATGAGGTATTCAAAACATTGTTTTAAAGTAATAAAAGAAAACTCGTAAGAAACCCTCCTATATGAAAGGATGACTCTTACGAGTTTATTTTTTCTATTTATTTGTCTTAAGTGATACACTCTCGCTTTTTATCCTAAGTATTCTTGTAATTTACGATACAATATATCAATCTCAACTGGTTTGGACAAATGTTCATTCATACCACTTCGAATGGAATTTTCCACATCTTCTGCAAAGGCATTGGCTGTCATTGCAAAAATAGGAATCTTAGCTGCATCTTCCCTCTCCATTCCACGCAGAATTCTTACTGCTTCATCTCCATTCATACCCGGAAGCTGTACATCAAACAAAATCAAATCAAAATAATTTTCTTCCGATGCTCCGTAAATCTCCAAAGCCTCTTCTGCTGTCCATGCTTTGGTTGGCTCTACCTGTGTTCGTTCCAGAATGGCAAGAATAATTTCCATGTTAATCTCATTGTCCTCTACAATCAGCATTCGCTTTCCTAAGAGATTTGGAATCTTGGACTTTTCATCCTTGACCTGTTCTACTACGTCTGCATCTATCTTCAGTTTGGTATATATACGGAATGTAGAACCTTTTCCAAGTTCACTTTCAATCTTAAGGTCAGCTCCCATCACATCCAGAATACTTTTTGTAATGTTCATGCCAAGACCATTGCCTTCTGTTCGATTCACCACACCTGATTCATCTCGCTCAAATGGCTTAAAAATGTACTTATCTATAAATTCTTGCTTCATCCCAATTCCGGTATCCTTTATCTCTATAAAGAAAGAAGCATAGCCTGCCTCTGACTCCTTCTCCTCCTTAATACGAAGAGATACTTTACCACCAGATGGAGTGAATTTTAAGCTGTTACTCAACAGATTCATAAAGACCTGTCTAAGTCTTACCGCATCACCAATCAGATGCTTATGAACAATATCTTCAAACTGAATGGAAAAGTCAATCTTTTTAGCTGCCGCAGTCTGTTCTAAAACGGCATACATCTTTTCAACCTCTCCTTCCAGCTCAAATGGCGCTTCCTTTAACTTCAATTCATTATTTTCAATTTCGGACATATCCAAAACGTTATTAATAAGATATAACAGCATGGAAGAAGAATCACTAATCTTTTTCAAACATTCTTCTACTTTTTCTTTATCATCAATGTTGTACTTTGCCATATCGGTCATACCAATAATAGCGTTCATTGGAGTACGGATATCGTGAGACATGCTCATCAGGAACTTGGTTTTTGCCGCATTGGCTTTCTGCGCGTTTAACTTTTCCTGCTCAATCTTTTGCTTGCTTCTCTCTTCAATTCGCTGATGATTCTTAATAATCATCCCACAGGATATGGATACCGCCACAAGAGCCATTACGTTATCCTGATAATAATAGAGTTCACTCAGATTCCCGAGTCTGCCCGGCATGAATTTATATGTATACATAAGACAGCCAATATACAATGCTAACGTGGAAGAAAAGAGCAAAATAAAATGTGTTCCGGTAGTAAAAAGAAATATTACCAAAAGTCCTAACACCATCCAAATCGGCATTCCAGACTTAATTCCTCCTCCTTCTGTTCCCATATACAGATAAGGGATAAATCCCCATAACATAGGAAGAAGTGTCATACACTTAAACAGTGCCAATTTATCTTCTCGACCTTTTACAAAAGGAAGAATTGCCAGCAGATAGATAACACTTACAAACATTGGTATAATACTATCTGTCTGAAAATCCATTGCCATCTGCAACAATGCAATTGCAAGCATCGCCACTGCTTCTATAATTACCAGTGCATAAAACATAAGTAACTGTGAGGGCATTTCCGCCACATAAGCTTTGAACTGTTTTAACTGTTTCATACTATCCCACTTCTCCTATCCAAACATATTTCTAATCCTTTCGACCCTTATTCTCATTTTATCCCTTTTTCAATCATTTTCCAAGTACTATTTTCGTTTTCCGAAAGTTTTCTTTCATAAATTTCACATTTTCCAATAAAACATTTTCCTAATTTGACCCTAACGCAAATCTATGTTACAATTTATTCATTGATGTTGTTACAAATAAAACAGATTTTTTACCTATGGAGGGCTATTATGGAATATGTAACATTAGGAAAAACAGGTCTTAACATCTCCCGCCTTGGTTTTGGCGGAATTCCAATTCAGCGTGTAGATGCTTCCGTTACCAAAACTTTAGTAGAAGCAATGGCAGAAAAAGGAATTAATTTTATTGATACAGCAAGAGGTTATACGGTCAGCGAAGAATTTTTAGGTGAAGCTTTAGAAGGCTTACGCGATAAATTTGTATTAGCTACTAAGAGTATGTCCCGCAGCAAGGAAGCTATGGCTGCTGACATTGAGACAAGCCTTAAGAATTTAAAGACTAACTACATTGATTTATATCAGGTTCACAATCCTACTATGGAACAGCTCGAGCAGGTTATGGCAGAAGGCGGTGCCTTAGAAGCTTTATTGGAAGCTAAAGAAGCTGGTAAGATTGGACACATTGGACTTACCGGACACAGCTTAGAGCTTTTTGAAAAGGCTGTAACATTAGACTGGGTAGAAACTTTTATGTTCCCATACAATATTGTAGAAACACAGGGCGAGGAACTGATGCGTCAGTGCACAGAAAAAAATATTGGTTTTATCGTTATGAAGCCAATGGCAGGCGGTGCAATTGAAGATCCTGAGTTGGCACTCCGTTTCATCTGCTCTAACCCGGATGCCACTGTGGTAATTCCTGGTATGTACGACTTAAAAGAAATTGAGCAGAACTTATCTGCTGTTGAAAATACAGCTCCTCTTTCCGAAGAAGAATTAGCAAAAATAGGCGAAATTCGTGAACAGCTTGGAACTAACTTCTGTCGCCGTTGTAACTACTGCCAGCCTTGTAGTGTAGGTATCAACATTTCCGCAGTATTCTTATTCCAGGGTTACTTAGACCGCTATGGCTTAGGCGACTGGGCAAAGGGACGTTATGCTACACTCCCTGTAAAAGCAAGTGCCTGTGTAGACTGTGGCGCCTGTGAACCAAGATGTCCATACAATCTGCCAATCCGTCAGATGTTAAAAGAAGCTGTAACTAAATTTGGTGAATAAACCTAACAATACTACATAAGAAGAATAAAGCGTATCACTTGCGAAAGGCTCACCGCATATCCGGTGAGCCTTCCTATATTCTCTGAATTCTATATCTTCGTATTCTCAATAACACGTTCCATACTGTCACGATACATATCCATTGTATGTACAATGGCATTAACTGCTCTCTGATTATTATCAGAATAGGACTGCATTTCGCCAATACGTGCCTTTAACTCATCAAAGATTACATTAACCTGATTTACGCTGCTGTTCTGTGTTTCAATGTTGCCATACAGATTTGTAAACTGTTTATTAAGCTTATCAAAGCTTTCCTGTAATTCTTTCATGGTAGCCTTGGATTCTTCCAACGCCTCTGTACTTCCGCTAAACTGCTCTGCTGTCTGTCCCACTTCCTTAATGAGTTCTTTAACAACTTCCGATACCTGTTCTGAGAAACCGCTGCTTGTGTTGGATAACTGGCGCATTTCATCTGCAACTACAGCAAAACCTGCACCACTTGCTCCTGCTCTTGCTGCTTCGATAGAAGCATTTAAAGAAAGAATGGTTGTATTGAAAGAAATAGTAGCCAGCTGATCTGCAATCTCTGCAATCTCACCCATTTTCTTTTCCATGGCATGGAATACTTCATTGGCTTCAGTAATGGTTGTGCTAACCGTTGCAAGCTGCTTTTCCATATTTTCCATATTAGACTGGTTTTCTTTTAAAGCAACTTCTACACGGGCTACTTCTTCATTTAACGCTTTGATAGACTGCTGAGAGTCTACAATACAACCCTGAACGTTATTACAGCTTTCATTCATACCTTCTGCACTAATAACAATAGAGTCAGAACCTCTCTGTAAAGCATCGGTATTATTGTCAATGGCTGCAGAGGACTGTTCAAAATCTGTTTCAAGAGAAGCCCCCATCTCACGAATAGAGCCTACTAAGCCTTCCGCTTCTTTGGCACGTTCTTCACCAATTTCAATAAAAGCCCGACCTCTCTTAATGGTCTGAATAAAGAGAACTCCAGTCAGTACAAATTCACCGAGACACTGTACATACTGTCCAAATGGGTCTGCTTTTTCCGGATGAAGCATATACATCACCGATAAGGCTATCGTTGCTACAATTAACTGTGCAGTAGAATACTTTGGTTCCAGATAAAGACCTGTTAACGCAATTACTGCAAGAAACATGATAAAGTCATCACTAAAATAAGCTCCGCTGTTTAAAGCAATGATAAAAGTCAGAATCATCATGCCCAATGCAATTGCCATCTGCTTACTTCTCTCCGTTGCCTTCTTTACTATCATAACACCAAATACACTTGCAAACACAACAATACTTGCACCAATAAACAGTGCTTCTTTCATTGCGCCTCCCAGTAAATTCTTGAAAAAGAATACAACGGCTATCGTCACGGTTACTGCCAGCATGATTTTAAAAATCTTTTCCTGCGTAATCGGTGTCTTTTTTTCAGCTGCAGCCTTCCCCTTGTTCACTCCCGCTTTTTGTCTGTTCTGCTTCTTCTCTCTCAGTTCCATTGTAACGCCCTCCCATTTTTAACTTACTTTAACTGCTTTTCCACATATCTCTGGATGTCTCTATTATTTTCTAACATTCTACAACCTACAATGTAATTACCATTGTCGTTCGTTGAACGAATAACAGTTCCCGTAAGTGACTTTCCATTTATCACTGGAAAATCGTGAATCATAAGTTCTACATTTTCTCCAACTACTTCTTCAAAGTCCTTACTTCGGCATGCGAATGCATAACCACTTGCACTAATGTTCACCATAGTACCCTTGAACGTTTTATTGCTCGCTTTCAAAACAATATCACATTCGTTCTTCATTGAAAGACGTGGGAATTTTCTTCGGTTCATTACCTTTGGATTGCCCTCAATTAACAGCCAGTAATGCCCCACTCCATCCTTTTCTTTTTTATGAATTACTACATTCTGCCAACTGTAAACTGCATTGTTTACAATAACACCCACATTATAATGTTTTTTCTTAAAATCAGCTAAAAACTCAGACAACTCATAGGATTCCCTCAACACAATCTCTTCTTCCAGGATATCTGCAATTTCTGTCTTAAATCTCTTCTGTGTAGCCGGGTCTGTTAATTCAACATTCATACCAACAGAAATATCTTCCACACTCATAAAACCACCGACACCCAGTTCTTCCACCAAATGACCTACAACAGTTTCAATATTGGTGATATTACGCGCTGTTTCTTCATATTTGCTCATCATAGTAACAGTCGTTGTTTCTGAATTAACAACACTTTCTGTCATTTCCACCATGATATCCTGAACCTGAAGCATGTTGTCTACCATGCTCTTATTGGAGCTTTCCACCTGCTTCATAGCTGCATCTACAACTTCAATCTCATTTCCTAACTTCTTGGAATCATCTGCAATATTTTCCACACTGGAATTGACTTTTTCCATGGTTTCTAACGTCTCTGCAATTAATTCCAAAATTGCACTGACTGACTGCATCATCTTTCCAGATGTATTTTCTAACTGCTTCAGCTCCTCCATAATGCTGTTAGAAGATGTCTGCGTTCCCAAACTTAAATTTCTGATTTCATCAGCAACTACTGCAAAGCCTCTTCCGTGCTCCCCTGCTCTTGCTGCTTCAATAGAAGCATTCAGTGCCAATAAATTCGTCTGAGAAGAAATATTCTCAATTGTACTTGTTTCCTGTTTTACCTTATCAAACTGATTACGGAATTCATTCAGAATCCCCTCTACTTCAGCAGACAATTTTGCCATAGCATTAGTTGATTCCAGCATAACTGCAATCTCTTTGGTACTTTCATCCGCATGTACTGCTGATTTACCACTCAAGTCCACAATGTGTTCAATTAACTCTGCCACATTACTTACCTGATCATCGATATTATGAGTCATCTCCATGGAAGAATCAATCTTTACACTAAGCAGGTTGCTTTTCTCTACCAGACTCTCCATACAGTCTACTACAGCACCTGCACCCTCTTTATTTTCTTCTGCAAGCTCTCTTACAACAGTAACACCATCTACTACTGCATTGCTGGCAACTTTTACCTTTTCAACAGTTGTAATGACTCTTTCCAGGTTCGCCTTTACCGAATCCAGTAGTGCTCCATCTGACTGAAGTAAATGGTTAATCGCTGTAATAAACCCACCGAAGCAGAATACAATAACTGCTATCTGAATCTCAAAGTTAGAGATATCCGATGGTGAATTCATACCATTCATATAATTTCTTACAATAGTAATCGCAACTGTTACGATAGTTGCAAACCCACAACGTATAAAGAAATTTCTGTCCTTATAAATAACCATCATACTCATGATTGGAAGAACATAAGTAAATGCAAGGGTTGCCGGTGAGGTCAGCATGATATACAAATAGAAAACCCCAAAACCAAAGCCTACAATATCCTGATAAAATTTAAAATGCCAGCCCTTTACCTTTAGCACAATAAGCCCTGCTATAAAAGGCACCCAGCAAATCAATTCCATTACAAGAAAATATTGTACTGTCTTTAGTCCTTTTAAAATCTCAATTGCATAAGCCACCGACAAAACAATGGATATAATAAGCCACATAGTCATGGCTCTTTTATTGGCCCTCTCCGCAAAATGCTTATCATTATATTCCATCTTTCATACTCCTTTAGTTTCTTATATTCATTTTACTTTCTTTCAACCGTTTCTTTCAGTGTCTTCAACTGTTCAAAGGTTCCTTCCACTGTGGAAACAAAGCTTCCTAAAGTATTCATAGTATCATCTAAAGTCTGCTTGCTTGTCTGTGTTCCTGCAGATACTTCTTCCGATGCGGCAGATAAAAGTGAAATACTGTCTACAATCGCTTTATTGGCTTCTAATACCTCAGATACTTCCTGACTCATACTTGCAACGCCTCTCTGAAGTCCAAGCATACCAGATTCTACTTCTGTAAAGCTTGCATTTACCTCTTCTACCTTCTGGCGCTGTACATTGATACTTTCCACTGACTCTTCAATTCCAGCCTGTGTATCATTAGTAACTGCCATTAACTGATTGATAATCACTGTAATCTGTTCTGTTGATTTCTTTGTCTCTTCTGCAAGGGAACGAATCTGGTCTGCTACAACCGCAAAACCTCTTCCTGCATCTCCTGCTCTTGCCGCTTCAATACTTGCATTTAAAGCTAATAAGTTAGTCTGGGATGAGATATTGATAATAGAATCTGTAATATTCGATACTTTTTCAACATTAGTTACCAATACTTCCATTGTCTCAGAAATTCTCGCTGTATTCTGGTCTACGACAACCGACTGTTTCTGTAACTCATCTGCCAAATCTTTACCTGTCTCAACAATGTTCTTTAATTTTTCTGTTGTATCCATAGCTTCAATTGCTGTTTCATTGGTATTCTCTAATCTTGCCTGAATCTGTCCGGTCATATCCGCCTGATGATTTACCGCCTCTGCCGTACTTTCGGAACTTGCCGCAATGCTATCCATTGCAAGACTGGCAGAATCTACTGAATTATGAATCACATCTAATTCATTCATTACTTCATGGAAATCACCATCTAATTTTTCAACAATACCGGCAACTGTTTCAGCAACCTGCTGCTGACGTGCTGCTTCTTCTTTAATCACTGCCTGATCTTCTCTACTAAATGCAATTAATAAATTAACTGCCTGAAATGCTCCGTATGTACCAATTACAAAGCTCATAGTTACCAGATTGGACTGTAAATATAACTCATCCATACCTGCCATTTTAAGAGTTACTGTCTTAATTACACATATAATAAAAGAAATAAGACATCCCAACATAACAACTCTGGCATTCAAATATATCATAAACCCGATTAATGCCGGAAAAGCCATTACTAAAACAATAACACCATTTCCTGCGACTACAATACCATAAGCAAATATAAACGTAACAGCCATAAACACCATGGCCAATTTCTTTTGGCTATTTTTACGAACCACAACCTGCGTGATAAGTGTCAATCCTAAATAAAAACCACATCTTAAATAAAACAACGTCATGTTCGTATCTGCAGTCTTATTCATCATTTCAACAACTAAATAAAGCATATACGATACCGTTAAAATCATCATCATCGCTTTATTGGCACGCTGATACTGTTCTGGTGTTAAATCTTGTCTGTTCAAAAGTTTTTCCTTCATAGTCTTCTCCTTTTCAGTCTCTTTTATATTAGTTATTCTGTCCCTTCAACAGCTTCTTTTATTATACGTCCCTATCTTCTATTATACAAAATAATCCAAATTTTATCAATAAACAACAAAACAATTTGCACCATTTTCACAGCTTCCTACTTAAGTCCCAAATGATGAAAAAAAGGTAACGTTGAAGCCAACATAATGTAAACTCAACGTTACCATTTTTTCTATTCCTTTCCTTCTATCTGCCTTCCTTCATGATTCATATGATATTCCCCTGTATAAATCAATTCTGAAATCGAAACTATTTCATACCCTTTCTCCTTTAACCCCGTAATCATTACATCTAGAGCCTGCGCTGTATATTTTGCTCCATTGTGACAGAGAATAATGGAACCATTTCCCAGATGCTTGTGGTTTACAACTGTATTAATGATGGAATCTGCCCCATAGTCCTTCCAGTCCAGAGAATCCACGTCCCACTGGATGCAATGATAGCCCGACTCATTCACCGCTTCAATCAGCGTATCATTGTAATCACCATAAGGCGGACGAAATAAAGTCATTTCTATTCCTGTCAATTCTTTTACCTTTTCATGAGGCTTCCTAATCTCTTCTATACACTGTTCTTTACTAAGCTGTGACATATGTTTGTGGTTTTCACTGTGATTTCCAAGGTCATGCCCGGCTGCCGCAATCGCTTTTACATCATCTGGATATTTCTCAATCCAGCCGCCTGTCATAAAAAAAGTTACATGTACATCGTGCTTTTTTAAAATTTCAAGAATTTGTGCCGTATCCTCATTCCCCCATGCGGCATCAAAGGACAAGGCTACCTTTTTCTCCCCTGTATCTACACAATAAATTGGCAGTTTTTTTTCTTCTACAAAACTCATGGTTGCAACCGTATCTGGCAGATAGTAAAAGCCTGCCACAACTAAAAACACCCCGCTTAGCGCAAGCAGGGTGCTTTTCATAAATTTATGAAGCTCCTGCTTATCTAACTTTAAACTTGTTTTCATAAAAACCTCTGAAAAGTTAATTATTATCATTATATGCAGGAATTCACTGTCACATTTCTTTTATTTCATTCAATTACGAAATCCTTCCATGATTCATTTCATAAACCGTATCAGCCAGATTCATCGTAGACTTTCTATGGGAGACCAATACCACCGTCTGTTTTTCACAAGCTTCTTTTAAGGATTTGAGAATAATTCCTTCATTGAGAGAATCCAGATTACTGGTTGGTTCATCTAAAAGTACCAGTGGTGCATCATGTAAAAATGCTCTCGCAATTCCGATTCTTTGCTTTTCACCGCCAGATAACGTATCTCCAAGCTCGCCAACTTCCGTATCATAGCCCTTTGGCAAAGTCATGATGAAATCATGAATAGATGCTTTCTTTGCCGCCTCCATAATTTCTTCTATAGTGGCATCTACTTTTCCCACTGCAATATTATTCGCAATGGAATCATGGAATAGATAAGTTTCCTGTGTAACATAGGATTCCATATCTCTTAAATTAGCTGTATTGATATTCTTTATATTTTCACCTGAAATAGTAATCTCACCACCATTTACATCCCAGAAACGCATCAAAAGTTTAAGCAGGGTAGACTTTCCTGAACCGCTTGCCCCATGAATGCCGATTATTTTTCCTTTTGGAATGGAAATGGAATAATCTTTTAAGATTTCCTCTTCCTCATAAGAAAAGTTTACGTGTTCTGCTTTTGCTCCATCGAACTCAATATCTATTCCATCTTCTACCTCCTCGATTTGAGGACTTTCTTCCAACAGGGAAAGAACTCTCTCTCCACTTGCCAGAGTCTGATGCAGGTTATTGGAAAGGTTGGATAATGCTACAACAGGACCAAAAGACCCCATCATAGAAATAATCGCAATAACCATCTGGTCAAAGGTTACATTTCCATCCATATATGATAACAGCATGAAAATCAACATTCCAAAGGAAAATAGGAGAATTGTCATATTAGTCAGAGAACGCTGGTCTGCTTCATGACGATTTAATCTCTTCTGCATCTTTCCTAATTCTTCAGAACGCTCTGCCATCTGCTCTTTTCTTTCTTCTCCTTTTCCATACTGGATTGTTTCATCCAGACCACGTAAGGAATCCAGAATAAAGCTGTTAAGTTCACCAAAGCCTTCACGGAATTCCATGCCTTCCTTTGCCCCTCTTTTTCCATTCCAGAGAGGAATTACTGCACCAACCATAATATATCCAATCAAAGCAATTACTCCAGCTGCTGGTGAGCAATTTCCAATAAATGCCACCATAATTACAGAGGTAATCACTGCTATGGCAATGGGTGAAATGGTATGGGCATAAAACACTTCCAAAAGTTCGATATCAGAAGTAATAATAGAAATCATATTTCCTTTATCCTTGCCCTCCAGCTTTGCCGGACAAAGCTTTCTAAGAACCGCAAATACCTTATGACGGATAATGGCAAGAAGTTTAAATGCGATGAAATGGTTGCAATACTGTTCCCCATAGTGGAGTACTCCACGCATTACTGCCATCAGCACCAAAAAACCGGCAAAGCTTCCAAGACTTCCTTTCAACAAACCATATCCGGCTACAATGGTAAGAAAAATAGCACATAAATACCCAAGGACACCTAAAGTAATGGCAAGGCACATAATAGGAAGCAGAGGGCGAACCAAACCGATAAGCTGTCCCATAATTACAATACCGCTTCTTCTGTTTTTAGTTTCTCTCATGCTTCCACCACCTTTCCATTGTCTACATAATGTTCCAGTTCACTCTGATAAGAATACAGCTTACTGTATTCCCCAGCGAGCTGCATCAGTTCTTCATGCGTTCCCTGCTCCACTGCAAGGCCATCCTTCAGCATATAAATACAATCAGATTCCACTACATTAGCGAGTCTGTGAGAAATCAGAATAATTGTTTTTGTCTTGGAAAGCTCACGGATAACTTCCATAATCATTTCTTCGCTTTCCATATCGATATTAGAAGTTGCTTCATCAAAAATGTAAACTGGTGTGTCATGCAGAAGTGCTCTCGCTAAAGCAAGACGCTGACACTGTCCACCGGAGAAATTACTTCCTTTTTCCAATACAGGAGTATTAAGTCCCTGCTGTGCTTCTAAGAATCCAAGAAGATTCACTTTTTCCAATGCTGCATTCATTTCTTCATCTGAAGCACCTGCTTTTCCCAGCATCAAATTATCTCGGACAGTTCCTTTAAATAAATAACTGTTATGAGTAACCAGTGTAATATGCTCCATTAAGCTCTTTTCAGAAATCTCAGAAAGTTCCTGCCCTTGAACACGGATATTTCCCTCATATCCTTTATTTCTGCCCATCAAAATTCCAGCAATTGTACTCTTTCCACAACCGGAGGTTCCAACTAAGGAAGTAAAACTGCCAAACTTCATAGAAATTCCTTTTAAAATTGGTCTTTCCTCTTCATAAGCAAAGCTTACTTCATTCATTTCAATTGAGATATCCCCATCTTCCAATTCCAATGCCTTTTCTTCTGGTTCTGGCAAATCCAACAATGCAAAAATCTTATCACTGGCTGCCATGCCGTTCATGGCAATATGGAAAAAGGAACCTAAAATTCTTAAAGGAATAAAAAATTCCGATGCCAGTAAAATAATCATCAAAGTACCGAAAAGACTAATATTGCCTTTTGCATATTCAGAAACTGCCACAATCATACCTACCGCAGCACCGCCATAAGCAATAATATCCATAACACTGGTGGAATTAAGCTGCATTGTCAAAACTTTCATGGTAATCTGGCGGAATCTCTGAGATTCTTTATCCATTTCCACCGATTTCTTTTCATCTGCCTGATAAATCTTAAGAGTAGTTAATCCCTGAAGATTTTCAAGGAAGCTGTCACCAAGTTCTGTATAAATACCCCAATATTTACTGAGGAGTTTTTTCGCAAATTTCTGTACTGCCACAATAGACACAGGAATCAATGGCACACAGATTAATAAAACGATACATGCTTTTAAGCTTACCGGACTCAAAATGATAAACAATGTAGCCGGTGCAAGCAAACTATAGAACAACTGAGAAAGATATTTACCAAAATAGATTTCCAATTGTTCTACACCTTCTGCCGCCATCTGCACAACCTCAGAGGTAGCCGCATGTTCTCTATAAGATGCCCCAAGCTTTAATAACTTATCATAAATCTTATCTCGAAGAATTCTTTTTACATCTACACTTGCCTTATAGGCTGCATAAGTCGCCTGTCGGTCACAGAAAAAACGTACTATAACAGCCGCTGCCATAATTCCTGCATAGGTTACAATTCTATCTTTTGTTACAGTCCCAAGCCATGCACCTTCTATAAGATTTGTTGCCAGATAAATCATCACAACCTGACAGAGAAGTGCAATCCACTGCCAGATTACCTGATAAGCAATGTATTTTTTTGCATGGGACAAAAGTTTGATGAGTCTTGTTTTTATCATGCTATTTTCCCTTTCTTATATGCTGCCTTCAATCAACTCCTAGCAGCCTTCAGCCACTTCTTCTGGTTTGATTGTTCTGATTTTAAAAGTAAAATAAAGCACATGGAATACCCATACAACAACAAGGCAGATTCTTCCAATCATTACTTCATTCATCATAATAAATCCAGCTGCCATAATGACAGTCACAGTTGCCATAATAGAAACCTTAGTTTTCATGGTCATGGCTTTCTGCTCTACAAAGCTTTCTAAATGCTTCTTATAGAGTTTTGTTCCTACAAACCAGTTATGTAATCTTTCAGAACTTTTAGCAAAACAAAATGCCGTTGCCATATAAAGTGGAACCGTTGGTAAAATCGGTAACATAATACCAACTGTTCCTAAACCTAAACATACAAAGCCTAATGTAACCCAAAATAATTTTAATGGCTTTTTTTTCATGATAAATATCCTCCTGTTTTCTACAATTTCTTATTATTTCTTCATCTCAATCAATTCTAAAGAACTGATATTTCTTGTCGTTATTTAAGTTAGTTTTCACTAACCCATCGCATTATAACATGAATTTTCTGTTTTGTCATGTGACTTTTTGCAAAAAATGTAAAAAGACCGTACGCAATAAACGTACGGTCATCCATCAACATCCCATTTCTGATATTACTCTGTTATCTGGTATAAGTTGCATTATATACTATTGCATCAAATTTTTACCACGTGCTAAACTTCTACTGCCTGACACTTTTCATAAATTTCTTCAGCTACATCTCTACTAATACCATATTTATCACATACTCTCACAAAGATTTTTTCTTTATCAATATCATATGCAATACCTTCCTCTATTGCCGTTTTAATTGCTGTTTTTTTCACTGCTTCTTCTGCTGCTTCCTGTGCTTTTCTTGCCGCATAGTCTTCTACTGCCTGACACATAATTTCTCGTCCTCCTTCTTCCTTAAAATGCCTTACGCCTTCTGCCAATTCTTTATAATACATATCTTCGGCATTTTTACACCCAAAATCATACATCAATTTTCCTAATGGGTCATCTCCTCTATAACTACCATTCACATATATGATATGGGAACCATCTTGGAACAAGTCTCCTAATTCAAATATAATATAGCTTAATCCCTACACTACCTCAAACTGACTATTATACAGTTCCGCATAGAACCCTTGTCTTTCCAACAGTTCCTCATGGGTTCCCTGCTCGATAATATTTCCGTCATTCATAACAAGTATCTTATCTGCCTCTTTGATAGTAGATAGTCTATGGGCTACGATAAAGCTGGTTCTTCCTTCCATCATTTTTGCAAATGCCTTCTGAATACGGATTTCAGTTCTTGTATCAATAGAGGAAGTCGCTTCGTCTAAAATTAACATTGGTGGCAGACAAAGCATAACTCTGGCAATGCAAAGAAGCTGCTTCTGTCCCTGTGACAGGTTGCCGCCATCCTCTGTAATCTCGGTATCATAACCTTTTGGAAGTCGTTTGATAAAGCTGTGGGCTTTAGCTGCTTTGGCTGCCTCGATAATTTCTTCTCTGGTTGCATTTGGCTTACCATAAGAAATATTTTCTGCGATAGTGCCTTTCTGAAGCCATGTTTCCTGCAACACCATACCATAATTCTTACGAAGACTTTTTCTTGTTATATTACGGATATCTTCACCACTTACATGAATGGCTCCACTGTTGACATCATAAAATCGCATCAAAAGGTTGATAACCGTACTCTTTCCACAACCCGTAGGTCCTACAATGGCAATTCTCTGTCCCGGTTCTACGGAAAGGTTGAAGTTCTCGATAAGCTTTTTCTCTGGTGTATAGGAGAAATATACCTCTTTCATATCCACGTTTCCATCTGCCTTTTCAAGTTCCAATGCACCCTCTGCATCTGGTGTCTGTACTTCCTCTTCCACCAATTCTAATACTCTGGCCGCAGAAGCAAAGGCATTCTGTAACTCTGTGATAACACCTGAAATTTCATTAAATGGCTTGGTATACTGATTCGCATAGCTTAAGAAGCTTGATAACTGACCTACGGAAAGTAATCCATTCATCGCTCCGATTGCCCCAAATACACCAACTGCCGCATATACCACTCCATTTACGAAGCGTGTAGACGGATTTGTGATGGAAGAAAAGAAAATAGCTCTAAGGCTTGCCCCCTGTAATCTTCCATTGATTTCATCAAAACGCTCTAACGCTTCCTTTTCATATCCAAATGCCTGTACAATCTTCTGATTGCCTATCATTTCATTTAAGAGAGCTGTCATTTCTCCTCTTGTTTCTGACTGAAGCTTGAACATGGAATAGGTCTTATTGGCAATAAATCTTGCAATAAATAAGGAAAGTGGTGTCAGCACAACGACTACTATTGCAATCTTCCAGTTAATGCTTACCATAAACACAAGGGTTCCAACAATAGTAAGTACCCCTGAGAATAACTGAGTAAATCCCATTAACAAACCGTCGGAGAACTGGTCTACATCTGCAATAACACGGCTGATAATATCACCATGTGCATTATCATCAATATATTTTACCGGTACCTGTTCCAGACGGCTAAATGCTTTGGTACGAATATCTTTTACTACATGGAAGGTAATTCTGTTGTTGCAAAGGTTCATTAGCCACTGGGCAAGTGCTGTAATCAGAATGACTGCTAACATCTTCTTGAGTACTGCCATAAGCCCTGCAAAATCCACAGCACCTTTGTCTAATATCAAATCCACACCTTCACCAATCATAATTGGCACATAAAGGGTCAGAACTACAGAGATTGCTGCAAATACGAAGGAACCAATTACATACAGCTTATAATTGCTGATGTAAGTCAGAATTTTCTTAACTGTTTCTCTATTATTCATGACATACTCCCTCCTTTGCTACTTCATTGGGAACTGTACCGGATGCTCTTCCATTGTTCTCTACACTTCCCTGTGACTCGTGAATTTCTCTATAAATTTCACAGCTTTCTAACAATTCTTCATGGGTTCCAATTCCTTCCATTGCCCCATCTTCTAATACAATAATCTGGTCTGCGTTGCGGATAGAGGAGGTTCTTTGAGACACAATAAATACAGTCATTTTCTGTTCTAATTCAGAAAGTGCCTTACGAAGCTTTGCATCTGTTGCATAATCAAGAGCGGAACAGCTGTCATCTAAAATCAGAATTTCAGGATTACCAACTAAGGCTCTTGCAATGGTTAATCTCTGCCTCTGACCACCGGATAAGTTCTTTCCATCCTGTAAAATCACAGTATCTAAACCGTCCTCTTTTTCTTCTACAAATTCCTTTGCCTGAGCAATTTCTAATGCTTTCCAGATTTGTTCATCGGTAGCATCCTTCTTACCCCATTTCATGTTATCACGGATGGTTCCATGGAATAAAACTGCCTTTTGCGGTACAATTCCAATCTTGCCGCGAAGCTGTTCAAAGGAGTAATCCTTGGTTTCTATGCCATCTACATAGATTTTTCCACCTTCGATTTCATAGAAACGTGAAATCAGATTCACAAGGGAGCTCTTACCAGAACCCGTACCACCGATAATACCGATAGTCTGTCCTTCTTTAGCCCAAAAACTAATATCTGTAAGAGAGCTTTCTGCGGCATTTTTATATGAGAAGGTTACATGTTCAAATACTACTTTATCTTCCACTCCGCCTGCTTCTCCTGACTTTTCTTCCACAATGCCATTGCTATTTTCAGCCTGTTTTCCACAATCAATCCACTCTGTATTGTACTCCTGCAAAGAAGACTCTTCCGCCATAATATCACTAATACGGTTTCCGCAGGCAATGGATTTTGTCAAATTGATAATCAGGTTTGCAAGCTTTACAAGCTCCACAAGAATCTGTGACATATAATTTACAAGGGCAATGACTTCCCCCTGAGTAATAATGCCGTCAAATACCTCTAAGGCACCAATCCAGATTAAAAATAAAGTTGCCACATTCACAATAATATATGTAACCGGATTTAACATACCGGAAATCTTACCTACAAACAACTGAATATCCATCAAATCCTGACTGGCAGTATCAAAATCTGCCATCTCATCTTCCTGTCTGTTAAAGGCACGAATGACCCTTGCACCAGTAAGATTTTCTCTGGTTTTAAGAGTAACTGCATCTAATTTTCTTTGTACTTTCTTATAAAGCGGAATACTTACAAGCATCACGCCAAATACCACAATGGAAAGCAATGGAATGGTTACCACAAAGGTAAAGGCTGCTCTTACGTTAACTGTAAATGCCATAACCATTGCCCCCACTACGATAAATGGGGAACGCAGGAATAAACGTAAGAATAAGTTCACCCCTGACTGTACCTGATTGATGTCACTGGTCATTCGGGTAATCATGGTTGCCGTTCCGATTGTATCAATTTCGCCATAAGAAAAACTCTGTAAATGTGCAAACAAGTCATGTCTAAGCGCAGTTCCAAAGCCCACAGATGCTTTAGCTGCATAGTACTGAGCTGTTAATGCACAGGTAAGACCAATGGCTCCAAGCAACACTAAAATACCACCCATTTTTAATACATGGGTGGTATCGCCTTGTGCAATCCCAACATCAATAATACTGGCCATAACAAGTGGTACAAATAGTTCAAAGCTTGCTTCTAACAGCTTAAAAAGCGGTCCTAATACGCTTTCTTTTTTATAATCCTTTAAATATTTTAGTAAGTGTTTCATTTCAACCCATCCTGCATTTCATCTTAATCTATGACCCTTAAAGGTCATGCCAATCACAAAGGTATCCTTTATTCCATAAATTCTCTTGTACGAAATAAAATCAGTTTATCCAGTACAGATTTATATACCAGCGCAATACTGGCATCAATAAAACAGAACTTGTTCACCACAAATTCAAATGTTTTATATAAAAAGCACACACTCATCAGAATCAGACTGACCACCGTAACTCCAGCCTGTAATTCCAGCCCTATCAGAAAAAGGGAGCAGAACAGATAAAATAAAAATGCAAATACATACTGTCTGTTAATCTGTCTTGCTAACAGCATAGTATCTGAAAATCTCTCTACCATTTTGGTAAGTGATTTCAAATCCCTGCTCTCTAAATACAGGTACAAATCGTCATAAATCACCTGATTGCCCTGTTTTCTTCCATCCCTACTGCCCTTTTCTTCCAGGCAACTGCGATAGCTTTTGCAATATTCCTCGTATCTTTCTTCTCCTAATTCCTTACTTAAAAGCTTACGAAAAACGCTATTCACAATGTTCCCTCCTGTTTCTTCATTCCTCAATCGTTCATTTACTTATTCCTGCCCTAACCCTTCAACAATCTCCAATGCCTCATCGTACTGGAATTGTTGAATGTAATTATAAGCTTTCTTTAATTCGTTCTTTTTCTCATCCCTGCTTGCCAGAATCAGTTCTTCAATTAACGCATTGATTTCATTAAACTCAAAACGTTTAATACATACCTTTAACTTTTCCAGCTTCGCTTCATATTCCTTTGTCTTCATACTTTTATGAGTTTCTAAGATATGACCTTCTGTAATCTTCTTATACTCGTCAATTGCCCACTGAAGATTATCACGGAATTCTTCTATCTGCTCTATATAGGATGCTACATTTTCTTTAATATATGCTCCATTCTGGTCGCGGGAAGCAATTTCCATATTTTTTGAAAACTCAGAAAGTTCCACCGCTCCAATATTAGCAAGAATACCCTTTAAACTATGGAAATATATCTTAAGTCCACTCATGGCAACCAGCTTGTAAGCCGCCTTTATGTATTCAACCTGCTCTGTTATGTTAGTACAGCATACATTTAAAACTTTCACATAGGTTTCTGTTACACCCATAACGTTAGCAAGCCCTTTTTCTACATTTAAGCCTTTCACCTTATAAAGAATGGATTTTACATCTTCCTTATCTGTTGCTTCATTTAATGCCGGCTGTCCCGCTTTTTCTTCCAGACATTCATCTTTTACGAACTTCTCTTCTGGCAGAAAACGTCTCAATACACCACTTAATTCCTTTAATTCCAAAGGTTTGGCCATAACATGATGCGCACCTACCGATGCAAATGCTTCTACAATGTCATCCGTTACATTGGCTGACAATGCAATGAAAATACTTTCCTTCTTTCTTTTCAGATTATGAATATTACGGATTGTTTCTACTCCATTCATATCCGGCATCAGATAATCCATAAAAATAATATCATAATCATCATTTTCGTAGTATTTCTTTACCGCCATACTACCAGAATCCGCTTCTTCCACTTCAATACCATACTGCATCAACACATTGGATGCCACCATCAGATTAACTGCATTGTCATCTACTACCAATGCCTTAACATCCTTCAATTGGAATACAAGTTCACCTACGCTGCCTGCTCCTTCAGTCTCTTCCTGGTTTTCCTTGCCTCCACTAAACATTTCTGCAAACATCATAATCGTAAATGGCTCATAAATAACAAAATCTGCCCTGCTGATTCCCTCCAGCTTATCCTGGCTGGATTCTAATACCAGCACCTTCTTTGCAAATGGAAACTCTTCTTCCAAAAGCATACTTGCTTCCTTATGATGACTGTCAATGATGACATGGGTAAATCTGTCCTTTACCAAATCCACTTCATCATAAGTTTTCATGACACCAATTCCCAGTGTTTCACACACATGTCTAATATGGTCTTTTTTCCATGGAATCTCTGTACAAAGAAGAATAGACTTCTTTTCCGGATTCTTAACTGTTACCACAGGCTTGTCTTCTGGTGTCTCTAACTCCAGCTTAAATCCAAATGTACTGCCCTCTCCATAACAGCTGCAGCATTCTGCCTTTCCTCCCATAAGCTCAATTATCTTTCTGCTTACATAGAGGCTGACTCCTAAGCCTTCTGAATATTCTTCCCGGCAAATCTCAAATCCAATAAATTCATCAAAAATACGTTTTACGAATTCTTCTTTAATTCCTGTTCCTGTGTCGCTTACACTGTAACAGATATAATCCTTATCATTTTCTTTTACTCTGTATATTCTCATTGTCACACAGCCCTCTTCGGTGTGCTCAATGGCATTATACAGAAAGCTCTGAAGAACCCTGCTGATTTTCTCTAAATCACCAATCAAACGCGCCGGTACATCTGGTGCAATATCAACACAATATCCGATACCCTTTTCAAACGCACGGATATGCGTTAAGGCACGTATATTATCAAGCAGTTCATATAGAGTAAATTCTGTTTTCTCAATTACCAGCTCATTCTCCTGCAGATTGGTATAATCCGTTGCCTTAGACACCACACTCAGCAGACTCTTATATGCCTGTTTGATATTACGGATATGTGATTTTTCTTTTGCATCCAGATTCTCTGAAAGAGAAAGCATATCTATCGAACCTGAAATCGCGTTAATCGGTGTACGGAACTCATGAGACAGCGCCATAAACGCTTTTTTCTGCTTATATGTGGCAGCCCTGAGATTTTCCTTAATTTCATGCTCTTCTGTAATATTTTTAACTACCAAAAGAGTACCTACCAGATTCTCATCTTCCCAAATCTGATTTACTTTAATACGATAATATCCTATTTTCCCACTGGTAAATTCCAGCCTTCTTTCTACGCTGCAAGGATGCTGATTATACAGGCAGGCTAATACCTCATCAACCACCTCTTTGTTCACTACAGACTCATACACATGCTCTAAGTCTAATACTTTCTCGCCATCCTCACCTTCCCTGATATATCCGATATTATTATAACCAAGATTACTATACAGCACATGCTGGCATTCTCTGTCCAAAACAACAACAAAGCTTTGCATCGTTGACATAATGCTACGCATAATAACGGCATTCTGCTCACAGCATGCCTCATATTCCTTTTGCAGAGCTTCCACATCTTTCTGAGTCCAAAGCTTCTTCTTGAACCACTTATTCCCATTGTCACCTGTCATTCCGCCTGTGAATCCTGAAATACTAAGCTTTAACGGTACTTTCCACTGTTCCTTATCCATAACCAGCCTCCTCATACTAAAGGTTCTATATCTGTATAGTAATGTATGTTTTATTACCAGATAAAACGATAAATTGTTGTAGAATCAAATGCGCCACCTGCTTTAACTACAGGACTTGGGAAGTTATCATGATTGATGGCATCTGGGAAATGCTGTGTTTCGAAGCACACACCGGCTCTTCTCACATACTCTCCGCCACCCTTTGCACTACCTGCAATATAGTTACCTGCATAAAGCTGTACACCTGGTAAATCTGTATAGATTTCCATGCTTCTTCCAGAAACTTCATCTATCAGTTCACCAATCAACTCAATTTCATCTCCAGTTGTATTAAGCACATAGTTATGATCGTATCCACTGCCAAAGTTGAGTGCTTCATAATCTGCATCAATATCCTGTCCGATAGTTTTTGCTGTTCTAAAGTCCATTGGAGTACCTTCTACAGAAGCAATCTCTCCTGTTGGAATCAGCTTATCATCAGTAGGAATAAAGCTGTCCGCATCCAGACGTACTTTATGATTTAAAATTGTTCCGGATTTATGACCAGACAGATTGAAATATGCGTGATTTGTAAGGCTCACCACAGTATCCTGATCTGTAACTGCTAAATATTCAATAATGAGCTCATTTTCATGTGTCAGGGTATAAGTTACTGTAATATCAAGATTTCCCGGGAATCCCTGTTCCATATCCGGACTTAATCTGGAAAATTCAATTACAGGACCTTCTTCCTCTTCAAAGGTCTCTACTTCATACATCATATTGTTATAACCTACATTACCACCATGAAGGTTATTGCCATTATTATTCTTATCTAACGTATATTTCTTGCCATTTAATGTAAATTCACCATTTGCAATACGATTACCGCATCTTCCAATAAATCCACCATAATAAGTCGTTGTCTTTTCGTATTCTGCAACGGTATCATAGCCTAACACAACGTCTGCTTTCTTGCCATTCTTATCTGGCACCCATAACTTCACAAGAATCGCACCATAATCAATAAATTCCGCTTCCATGCCATTCTTATTCTTTAATGTGTAACTGGTTACCTGTTTCCCATCACTTGTTTTCCCAAATACTTTTTTTGTAATAGCCATATCCCGACCTCCTTGTTTTCTGAAAGAAAATGCTCTCTGCTTGCAGAGATTGCCTCTTATGCGAGCAGAGGTCGTACCTTCTTGTTTTCTCTCTTATCCTTTAGTGTATCACAAATTCCCGAAAAAGAAAATGGCTTAAAGTGGATTCAACCACTTTAAGCCATTCAAATCAATTTCGTCCATTACAATATAACTTATTTCCTTACAAATAAAACTATCTATACTAGAAAAAGGTACACTGCCTAACTACTTGATTCTTATACTCTGGTTACGTTAGCTGCCTGAGGTCCTTTAGCACCTTCAACAACATCAAATTCAACTTCTTCGCCTTCGTTTAATGTTTTGTAACCTTCCATGTTAAGTCCTGAGAAGTGTACAAATACATCATTGCCTTCAGCGTCAGAGATGAATCCGTATCCTTTCTGATTGTTAAACCATTTTACTGTACCTTTGCTCATTGTGTTTTCCTCCACGATTAAAATATATCATTGCATATAATGCAATATAATTATCATACCATTAACTTTGTTAATTGTCAAACAATTTCACAAAAATCTTGTTATTTATTCTCTTCTTTGATATCGATTTTAATGTGAACATCAGAAAGCTGTCTTGGTTCTACTTCAGCAGGTGCTCCCATCATAACGTCCATTGCATTCTTATTCATTGGGAATGGAATGATTTCACGGATGCTGTCTTCACCTAAGATTAACATTACCATACGGTCTACACCAGGAGCGATACCAGCGTGTGGAGGTGCTCCATAAGTAAATGCGTTATACATAGCAGGGAATTTAGCCTTAACATCTTCTTCACCAAGTCCAACTAATTCAAATGCTTTAATCATAACTTCCGGGTTATGGTTACGAACAGCACCGGAAGAAAGTTCTACACCGTTACATACTAAGTCATACTGATATGCTAAGATATCAAGTGGTTCTTCGTTCATTAACGCATCCATTCCGCCCTGTGGCATAGAGAATGGGTTGTGGCAGAATTCTAATTCACCGGATTCTTCACCAATTTCGTACATGGGGAAGTCTACAATCCAGCAGAATTCGTAGCAGTCTTTCTTCATGTGTGTTTCAGAAGCTGCACCTAACATTTTACGAAGAACACCGGCTGTCTTCTGCGCTACAAGCTTCTTACCTGCTGTTAAACCAACGAAATCACCTGGTTTTAAGGAAAGAGCTTTGATTACTTCTTCTTTTCTTTCTACGAGGAACTTAGAAATTCCACCAACGAATTCGTTGTTTTCATCTAATTTGAACCAGTATGCTTTATTACCGGACTGTACTTCAACGTCAGCACAAATCTTATCAATTACTTTTCTTGTTGCTGTAAAGTTATCTACAACGATAGCTTTTACTGTCTGACCTTCAAATGCTCCAAAACCACAGTCTGCCATAACTTCTGTTGCATCCTGTAATACTAAGTCAATACGAAGGTCTGGCTTGTCAGAACCATACTTGTCCATTGCTTCAAGATATGGAATTCTTACGAATGGTGCTGTAGAAGCTGTACTATATACACCAAACTTTTCAAATACTGGTGGAAGTACTTCTTCAATGATAGTGAATACGTCTTCCTGAGTTGCAAATGCCATTTCCATATCTAACTGGTAGAATTCACCCGGAGAACGGTCAGCTCTTGCATCTTCATCACGGAAACAAGGTGCAATCTGGAAGTATCTGTCAAATCCGGATGTCATTAAAATCTGTTTAAACTGCTGTGGTGCCTGTGGAAGGGCATAGAACTTACCAGGATGATTTCTTGCTGGTACTAAGTAGTCTCTCGCACCTTCTGGTGAAGAACATGTAAGAATTGGTGTTGTGATTTCTAAGAAATCTAAATCTGTCATTCTCTTACGAAGTTCTGCAACAATCTGGCTTCTTACTACGATTTTGTTCTTCACTGCAGGATTTCTTAAATCTAAGTAACGATATTTTAATCTTGCATTTTCATCTGCTTCCTGAGACTGGTTGATTTCAAATGGAAGAGCATTATGGTTACATCTTCCAAGTACTGTAATCTTTTCTGGAACAACTTCGATATCACCAGTTGGAAGATTGGCATTTTTGCTGGAACGTTCTCTTACAACACCTTCTACAGAAATTGTAGATTCGTTGTTAAGACTGTCGATGATTTCCATCATTTCTTCTGTTTCGATAACAACCTGAGTTGTTCCGTAGAAGTCTCTTAAAATAACGAAACCTAAGTTCTTACTTACCTTTCTCATATTTTCATAGAAACCGGATAATACAACCTTTTCACCTACGTTTTCCACGCGTAACTGGTTGCAGTTATGTGTTCTTGACTGAATCATTCTAAATTCCTCTCTTTCTTATCCTATAAAATAACTTGAAATGTTATCTAATCCTACTTCTGTCTCTTCATGACTTTCCATGTTTTTAATAGTTGCAACGCCCTTTTCTAACTCGTCTGCACCAAGAATAACTGTATTCTTTGCACCAATCTTATTGGCATACTTCATCTGAGCTTTTACGCTTCTATCCATGTAGTCAGTTTCTACTACGATACCTGCGCTGCGGATTTCATTTACAAGCTTATAAGCCTTTGCTTTTGCTTCCTTACCTAAGATACCTACATAAAGCTCTACAGCTGGTTCTGGTTCTAATTCTACCTGTTCCTTTTCAAGGAAATAGATAATTCTTTCAATACCCATACCAAAACCTACAGATGGAATATCCTGTTTGCCATCAATCTCATGTACCAGATTATCGTAACGACCTCCACCGCAAAGTGTAAAGCCTTCGGAGTTAACAAATTCGAATACGGTCTTTGTATAGTAATCTAAACCTCTTACGATACCTGTATCGATTTCATAAGGAATATTTAAGTCATTCAGAAGACTTTGTAATTCTTCAAAATGTTCCTTGCATTCTTCGTCTAAATATTCTACTGTTCTAGGTGCATCCTTTACGATTTCCTTGCAGGAAGGCACTTTACAGTCGATAACACGAAGAGGATTCTTCTTCATTCTTTCGCGACATGTTTCGCAAAGTTCACCTTCGTGTTCTTTTAAATAAGCTAAAAGCGCATCATTATAAGTCTTACGGCAAGTTGGACAACCAATGCTGTTGATATGGAGCTTTGCATCTTTCAGACCTAATTCTTTGATGAAAGTAGTTAATAATGTAATTAATTCTACTTCTGCAAGTGGACTCTTAGAGCCTACAAATTCCACACCAAACTGATGATGCTGTCTAAGTCTTCCACTCTGTGGCTTTTCATAACGGAAAGCTGGTGTCACATAAAATAACTTTGTTGGCTGGCTCGCTGCATATAAACTATTTTCCAGATATGCACGGATTGCCCCGGCTGTTCCTTCTGGCTTTAATGCCATATGACGGTCACCTTTGTCATAGAAGTCATACATTTCCTTCTGTACAACGTCTGTTGTTTCGCCTACACCACGCTGAAATAAGTCGATTTCTTCAAACATTGGTGTGATAATTTCTTTAATGTTATATGTTTTACACAGAGCTCTTGCTTTCTTTTCAATGACAGTTCTTTTATGCATGGACTCGCCGTACCAATCCTGTGTTCCTTTTGGTCTTTGTGTAATCAATAGTAGTACCTCCTGTCTATATCGTCTAATGGCATCCATTTCTGGTATGCTTCTGGTCTGTTATTATGTTCTATAAGCATTTCTACTAACGAACGGTCATCTCCGTTCACCACTTTCTGAAATGCAAGAAACACTTCCATATCAAAATTCTTTATCTCATCAATCATCATTTCCATGGCTGTCTCAACATCAAATGCATCTCGATATGGGCGCTTGGAAACAAGGGCTGCAAACACATCGCAGGCTCTAAGGACCCTTGCCCCCCATGGGATTTCATCCCCTTTTAAATTATCCGGGTATCCGGAACCATCGTAGTTCTCATGATGGTGGTACACCATCTGCTGTATTGCTTCTGAAAACTCCGCTTCTTTTACAATTTCATAACTATAAGCAGAATGCATACGCATATAACGCATTTCTTCTACACTTAAAGCATCCTTTTTTCTTCCATACAGGTACTTACTTAAACGAAGCTTACCTATATCATGAAGCATCCCAGCTAAGGAAACCTGCTGAATAAATTCCTCTGATTCATTCAGTTCTTTCGCTGTCAACGCTGCCAATCTACTTACTAAAATACCGTGCTTTATGCCATCCTGCACATCTTCCAGCATAATTTCCTGCAATGCTTCCTGTTGCATAACAAACTCTGCATTTTCTCTTGACATGCCGTTCCTCCTACAGTGGATGTTCTTCCAAGAATTTTTTCTTTCTCTCTATCATCTCATCAATTCTTGTAATGTAATCAATCAGACTCTTTACATTTTCAACTCGTTCTACCGCTCCGGTATCCGGGAATACGAACTTTGAAGATGCCCCTGCGCCAAGTGCCAGAATAGTCTGCACTTCTTCCATAATGAGAATGTTATAAATGCCTTCTTTGCCTTCTCTTGCATAACCAACATTTTCCTGATTACAGCTTCTTACACTACCTGCCGCATTCTTCTGGCGATACATATAATATGGTTCATATCCATTTGCAAGGCAGAATTCATACCCATAATCCGACATTGCATCCACATCTTCCGTTGCGTCTTCTTCCTTCTGGATATTCATTCTTGCCGCTCTTTTGGTTACCAGTGAATGAATGGTAACGCTGTCCGGATTCAATTCCTTAATCTCATCCAACGTTGTCTTGACATCCTCCAAGTTCTCTTCTGGAAGTCCGACAATCAAATCCATATTTATATTATCATGTCCTGTCTCTCTTGCCAACAAAAATGCTTCTTTTACCTGACCGGCACTATGCTTTCTTCCAATCAGCTCTAAAGTCTTATCCTTCATTGTCTGTGGATTGATGGAAATACGAGTCACACCCATATTTTTCATAATCACAAGCTTTTCTCTTGTAATACTGTCTGGTCTTCCGGCTTCTACCGTAAATTCCTTCACATGAGTAAAATCAAAGCATTCTTTTACCTTTGTAAGTAATGCTTCCAGCATCTCTTCATTGAGAGCTGTCGGTGTTCCACCACCAATATAAATCGTTGTAAGCTTCTTATTCTTAATGCACTGTGCTCCGTATTCAATTTCCTTAAACAGCGCTTCTAAATAGTTCTTGGCATGCTGTTTGTTCTTTTCAAATGGAAATGATGTAAATGAACAATAAGAGCAGGTTGTCGGACAGAACGGAATACCAATGTATACACTGTACCCATTGGTATAATCAATTTCTCTTAAAATAGAAACTTCCTTTTCTGCAATCTTCATGCTCATGTCAATCTTATTGTCATGGCACAAATACTGCTCTTTCATGGCTTCCTTAATTGCTACGCCATCTTCCCCTGCCATAATATGTGCCATAGGAATCTTGGTAGGACGCACTCCCGTAAGAGTTCCCCACGGAAGCTCTCTTCCTGTTACTTCTGAAAGCACTTCATAAAGAACAATTTTGATTTGATTCTTATAATGCAATCTTGTTTTTTGGTCAGAAATAGTACTATGTTCTTTCTCTAATATAGGTATTCCATTTTCATAAAATGAAATACCTACACCATCTTCGAAAAGATTCACTTTTATCACTTTGTCTTTCGTAACATCATCTGCTTCCTCCAGATTAGAGACAACTGTTATGTCTTCTCCCGGATAAAATGCCTTTACTAAAGACTGTATATCATAAGCGTACGCCGCTTCTTTACTTTCAATTGCTACCATGGTCTGCCTTTCTTTTCTGCACCAATTGTAGTAGGACCATTATGTCCTGGAAATACAATTACTTCCTCTGGTAAAACCAGTAACTTCTCACGAATGGATTTCTGTAATGCCACTCCATTTCCTGTAGGCAGGTCGTCTCTTCCTACATTACGGCAAAACATCGTGTCACCACTGAATAAAGTATTTGCCTGATGGAAATAGTAGCACACGCCACCCTGTGTGTGTCCCGGAGTATGAAGAACCTTTATCTTTAATGCACCAAACTCCAATTCTTCCTCATCGTTTACATATACATCTGCTTCTCCCGTAAACGAACTATTAATCATATAGGCACAATTCTTCTGCGAATCTCCAAGAACTTCTTTCTCCAGCTGGTGGATGTAGGATTTTACACCATATTTTTCTCTTAAAGCATCCACTGCCATTACATGGTCAAAATGTCCATGTGTTAAAAGAATTGCCTTTAACACAAGTCCTTCCTTCTCAATCCAGTCAATAATACGCTCTTCGTCATCTGCCGGGTCAATCACCACTGCATCCTTCGAGATATTATCCCATACCAAATAACAGTTCGTTGGCATAACCCCTACCGCTAATCCCATAATGACAAGATTACCGCGTTCAATTTTATCTGTTAACATATATCCTCCAACCTAAATTATTTAGCCTGTCGCTCTTTCAATATCAATGACTCCGTCAATCATACGAAGCTTGTTAATTACAGTAGCTAAATGTTCTTTACCATTAATCTCAAAACCAACCTGAATGGTTGCGCTTTCTTTCTTAGTTGTACGGACATTCATAGACATAACGTCAATCTTATTCTCTGTAAATGCCTTGGAAATGTCAGCAAGCAAGCCCATACGGTTTGTAGTGAAGATGCGGATTTCTGTCTCGTAAAGTTCACCCTTATCTCTTTCTGGCGCACTCCATTCCGCATCAATCAGACGGGCTCTTTCATTTGCAGGAAGATTAATGACATTGACACAGTCCGTTCTGTGAAGAGATACTCCACGTCCTCTTGTAACAAAACCTACAATCTCATCACCCGGCACCGGACTACAGCATTTAGAAAATCTGACAGCTACATCATGGATACCTTTTACTACAATACCATTCTTAGACTTTGTTGCTGCATGTGGTTTGCTTTCCTTTGCTTCTGCAATAGTTTCAAGCACCTGTGCATCCGTAACGTTCTTGCGTTCTGTCTTTCTTTGCTCTTCCTGAAGACGATTGATAACCTGACCTTCCTTTAAACCGCCATGACCGATGGCAGCACATACAGAATCCCAGTCACGGAAGCCATACTTACGCATTGTAACTTCCATATATTCCGGCTTGGTCAAATCACTTAATACAATGTTCTTTGTCTTACAATATGCATAAAGAAGTTCTTTACCTCTTGTAATATTATCATCTTTTAACTCTGCTCTAAACCACTGGTTAATCTTATTCTTCGCCTGTGTACTCTTAACAATGGAGAGCCAGTCACGGCTTGGTCCTCTTGAGTTCTGGGAAGTAATAATCTCAACACGGTCACCATTCTGAATTACATAATCGATGGTTACCATCTTGCCATTAACCCTGGCACCAACCATCTTATTCCCTACTGCACTATGAATACTATATGCAAAGTCAATTGGTGTAGAACCACTTGGCAGATCTTTTACATCACCAGTTGGCGTGAAGCAGTATACACTGTCTGAGAATAAGTCCAAATCACTCTTAAGTAAACTTAAGAATTCCTTGTTATCAGACATATCCTGCTGCCATTCCAGAATCTGCTTTAACCAGTTAAGCTTTTCTTCTTCACTGTCAGCATTGTTACTTCCATCTTTGCCTTCTTTATATTTCCAGTGGGCAGCAATACCATATTCTGCCGTTCTGTGCATATCAAAAGTACGAATCTGAATTTCGAATGGCTGTCCATTTGATCCAATCAGAGTCGTATGAAGAGACTGATAGTTATTCGCTTTTGGCATTGCGATATAATCCTTGAAACGTCCCGGAATTGGCTTGTACATTTCGTGAATTACACCTAATGCTGCATAACATTCCTTCACGGAATCTACGATAATACGAACGGCAAACAAGTCATAAATCTGTTCTAATGTCTTGTTCTGATTTACCATTTTCTTGTAAATACTAAAGAAGTGCTTTACGCGGCCATCAAGCTTGGCTTCAATGCCTGCATTATCAATATGAACACTTACTTCATCTACAATTTTCTGGATAAATGCTTCTCTGTCACTCTTTCTTGCCGCAATCTCTGTTGACAGATTCTTATAAACCTCCGGCTCTAAATACTTTAACGACAAGTCATCTAACTCTATCTTAATTTTGGAGATACCAAGTCTTTGTGCAATCGGAGCATATATATCCATGGTCTCCCTTGCTTTTTCCCTCTGTTTCTCCGGCTTCATAAACTTAAGAGTACGCATATTGTGAAGGCGGTCAGCCAGTTTAATCAAAATAACACGGATATCCTTTGCCATGGCAAGGAACATCTTTCTTAAGTTCTCAGCCTGCACTTCAATTTTGTCGGCGGAATAATTGAGCTGAGTTAATTTGGTTACACCATCTACTAAAAGTGCAACTTCCTCTCCAAATAACTGTGTCAACTCTTCTGTGGTATATACAGTATCTTCTACCACGTCATGAAGAAGACCTGCTACGATGGTTTCTTTGTCTAATTCAAGCTCTGCCAAAATGATACAGACACAAAGTGGGTGGATAATATATGGCTCTCCTGACTTTCTTTTCTGTTCTTTATGCGCATCAAAAGCAAGCCGATATGCCTTTTCTACCATAGACAAATCAGCTGACGGATGATATGCTCTTATCTTACGGATTAACTCCTCATATAACACCTCGGGTTCTGTAAAATCGCCCGGAATCTCTGACTTTTCATATTCATTATCAATAATTGGAGATGTTTCAACTTTCTTCTCATCTATTTGTGTTTCCATATAACCACCGCCTATACAAATATGCTTTATTATAAGATTTTTTCAGCAAAAAATCAACATTATCTTGCGTTTTTTCGCCAAAATGGTATACTAACTAGGTGAATATTCTAGCGAATTGGTTGTTCCATAAAATCAATCGCGGTATGGAGGCTAAATATGAAAAAAATAGAAGAATACGTAAGAAGCATTCCTGATTTTCCAGAGGAAGGCATTATTTTCCGTGATGTAACCAGTGTTTTACAAGACAGAGACGGATTAAAGCTTGCTATTGATTTAATGCAGAAAGAATTAGAAGGCGTTGACTTTGATGTTGTAGCCGGACTTGAATCCAGAGGTTTTATCTTTGGTACACCAATTGCTTACAATTTAAACAAACCTTTTGTTCTGGTTCGTAAAAAAGGTAAGCTTCCTTGCGAAACAATCGAAATGGAATACGATTTAGAATATGGCTCTGCTGTAATCGAAATGCATAAAGATTCCATCAAACCAGGACAGAAAGTAGTTATCATTGATGACTTAATTGCAACAGGTGGTACTGTAGAAGCAAGTGCAAAGCTTGTGGAAGCCCTTGGCGGAGAAGTTGTTAAGATTGTATTCCTTATGGAATTAGAAGGCTTAGAAGGCCGTAAGAAATTAGAAAAATATGACGTTGCTTCCGTTATCAAATACGAAGGCAAATAAGTCATTACTTTTATACCAATAACAAAAGGATGTCACCCACACTGTTTTGTAGTCGGGTACATCCTTTTTATTTATCATATATTTTTCTTTTTATTTAAAGTGCTGTATGATAATCTGTATACTTTCCATTCCATTATATTCATTTATAGAAGGATAGAATACAAAATCCATTGCCACAGGGCTTCCTGTACCAGAAAGCATCCTTTCAAATGTACCCTCCCCATACTTTTCATCCATACAGGAAGCGAACATATCATATCCTCGGAACAGCATGGCAGTGAAAGATGCGTTGGAGCTACTGCTTCTTACCGTAAGGCGAAGCATATTCTTTTCTTTTCCAATAGCTCTTGCTCCTGTTACAAACACATCTTTCACTGCAAATAATGGTCTTACGTTTTCTTTTCCGTATGGTTCTAAGAAATCAATCTCCCTTATAAGCGGAATGCTGATTTGTTCCAAAGGAAGTGCCATATCAAAAGATATCTTCGGTATCAAATCTTCCTCTGTCAGCGTTGTAAGTTCATTTAAAGCCTTCCTGAAAGGCTCCATATTCCCTTCCTCTAATGACAACCCTGCCGCCATAGGATGCCCGCCAAACTTAGTCAGATATTCCTTACACTTACTAAGCTCCTCAAACATGGAATACTCTGGTGTGGAACGCCCTGAACCTTTTAAGCCCTCTTTTCCTTTCGTTAAAACGATGGCTGGACGATTATAACGTTCCCTCAGTCGCCCCGCAATAATACCTGCAAGACTTTCATGACATCCCGGAAGAAATACTAATAGCACCTTATCCTCCAACAACCCATTTTCTTCTACCAGACAGATTGCTTTTTCCAAATTTTCTTCTGTCATTTCCTTACGTTCTTCGTTAAGAGCCTTTAATTCTTTTGCAAGAAGCTCTGCTTTCCCTTTTTCCCTGGTCAGAAATAACTTAAGAGCAATCTTTGCTGATTCCAGGCGTCCGGATGCATTGATACATGGACCAATTACAAACCCAAGATGATATGCCGACAGATTAGTCGGTTCAAGCTGATTCACCTGCATAAGGGCCTGCAAGCCAATATTTCTCGTTCTTTTGAGTTTTTCAATGCCATGTTTTACAATAACACGATTCTCATTTACCAAATCCATAACATCACAAACGGTTGCAATGGCTGCAAATTCTAAGAACTCTTCCTCTACCGCTTTTTTGTCAAAACCAAACGTTTCATAAAGTGCTTCTACAAGTTTGTAAGCAACCACAGCCCCACAAATCCCTTCAAATGGATATCCACATGTTTCCTGCTTTGGATTCACGATTGTATCTGCCGATGGCAATGGTTCTCCGATTGGAATATCATGATGGTCAGTAATCAGTACCGTCATTGCCTTTTCCTTGGCAAAACGAACCTGTTCTCTGGCTGCAATTCCATTGTCACAGGTTAAAATGGTATCAATTCCATCCTCAGCAGCTGCCTCTACAATCTGTATATTGATTCCGTATCCATCTTTGATACGGTCCGGAATCTCATAATCTACTTTGGCACCGCACTTATGCAAAGCACTATACAGAATATACGTAGACATGACGCCATCCACATCATAGTCCCCAATAATGCGAATTGTCTTTCCTTCTGCAATTTTCACTTTCAGAATCTCACAGGCTTTGTCCATATCCTTCATAAGATGGGGACTGTGAAGATGGTCCATCAAAGGTCTTAAATACCTCTCCAATTCCTCATTACTGCTGACACCACGATTCACTGCCAGTCTTGCAAGAACCGGACTAATTCCAAAGGTTCTTGCAATCAGGTCAAAATCTGCCTTTCTATTTTTGATAAACCATTTTTCCATTCTGGTTTCTCCTTAAGTATCTTACTTTTCTACTTTCTTCGTGCTTTTGTTCTTATTAAACAGATACCAGATAGTTCCAGCAATACACACAGAAGAATAACCTCCCGCAATAACACCTGCCATTAAAGGAATAGCAAACTCACGAACAGACTCTACTCCTAAGATTACCAGCATCACTACCATAATCAGAGTTGTCAGGGAAGTGTTAATACTTCTTGTGAAGGTCTGGTTAATACTTGCATTAACCACATCCTTTAAGGTTGTATTTTCATCCTGTTTTCCTATATTTTCACGAATTCTGTCATAAATTACAATGGTCGCATTGATAGAATAGCCTACAATGGTAAGCATACACGCTATAAATGTGTTCCCTACAGAAATTCTGGATACTGCATATACCATCAGTACAATCAAAACATCATGCAGCAGTGCTATTACTGCACCAGCACCAAAGGTAACATTCTTGAAGCGGAACCAGATATAGAGAAGCATTCCAATACCGGCAATCACAACGGACACAACCGCAGCAGTCTTCATTTCACCACTTACAATGGCACTGATGCTCTCCATCTGTACATTGGCTGTATCTACTCCAAATTCAGTTTCCAAAACAGTTTCTAATTCCTTTCTTTGTTCCAAAGAAAGCTCATCTGTCTTGATTACCAATGCATTTCTGTCTTCTAACTGGGCAATTTCACAATTACTGCCTGCTACTTTCATAAATGCATCTTCCACCTGAATCTTCACTTCATTATCAATAAAAGTCGTTTCAGGGAAGGTAACCTCTGTCGAAGTTCCCCCTTTGAAGTCGAGACCATAATTGAGAATTTCGCCTGTCTGCACCTGATTCAACACCAATGCTCCCAGTCCGACTGCAATTAAAATCCCTGCAAGGGCATAAGTTTTTTTGATATTCCCCACAAAATCAATAGATTTGCGCTGTTTTTCCAAACCATAAAACTTTACATCATCACAGCCCAGCGCATAAAAAGCATCCAGCAACACCTTTGTAATAAAAAGTGCTGTAAACATGGATAACAAAACACCAATCGCCAGTGTCTGTGCAAAGCCCAGGATTGTTCCTGAACCTTTTAACCAAAGCACTACTGCTGCAATTAAAGTAGTTATGTTGCCATCTAAAATAGCAGATAATGCCTTGTCAAATCCAAGCTTAATAGAAGAACGCACTGTCTTTCCAGTTGTCAGCTCTTCCTTGATACGGGTAAAGATAATAACATTTGCATCTACCGCCATACCAATAGAAAGAATAATACCTGCAATCCCCGGTAATGTGAGCGTTACATCCAGTACATTAAGCAGCACCATTTCTGCCACCACATAAAATATCAGTGCAATACTTGCTGCCACGCCCGGAATACGGTACAACACAATCATAAAAATAACAATCAATACAAATCCTATGATACCTGCCATAAGGCTTGTATTCACTGCCTGTAATCCCAAAGTTGCCCCCACTACCTTAGACTGGATTTCCTCAAGTTCCAAAGGAAGGGCTCCAATACGAATAGTAGAAGCCAGTTCTTCTGCTTCTTCAAATGTATCCTGTCCTGAAATAATAGCCACACCATCTGTAATGGCAGACTGTACCACAGGTGCCGATACCAATTCTCCATCATAGATAATAGCAATCTGTCTTCCAATATTCTCCTGCGTTGCCTTTGCAAATTTAGAAGCACCCTTTGCATTCAAAGTTAATTTCACTACATTCTGATTTAAGCCCGTTTTACTGTCAGCTGTTGTCATAGCCTGTGCTGTTTCCACATCAGAACCATCAATCACAACGGTTCCGCTTTCATCCATAAACTCAATGGAGCCTGCCTTTCCAAGGCCTTCCAACACTTCATTTGCATCTTTTACATTGGGAATATCTACATTGATACGATTATTTCCTTCTTTGTAAACCACTGCTTCTGTACTGTAATTTTCTGCTCTTTTCTGCATCTTAAAAACAGTATCATCCATTGCCTCTGCGGAAGGATTTTCTTCTACAGTCTGATACGTGATGCTGACACCACCTGCTAAATCAAGCCCCAGACGAATATCTGCCACACTTCCCTTATGCTCTTCTCCAAGTCCTTTTGCGGCAATAAAAGTCAGCAATGCAATTGATACAAACACTGCCAGCATACGCAATATTGATTTGTTCTTATCGTTCATATTAAATTTGTTCCTCCGTATCTCTTAGGCATCAAAATCCACATGCCAAACCTTATCTCCATCGTGAATATCTACATAAGACAGGTTAAATTCCTCATCCATAATATCCACTTTATATTCATAGTAGATAGTATCTGTTTTCTTAGACATAAAGATATAGCTTCCATTTTCCTGGTCTTCAATCTGGTCGCTGATTTCTTCATAAATAGCAAAACCATCTACCTCTCCCATATATCCTGCATCACGGATTTTCTGTTCGATTAATTCATATAATTCTTCCATTGTGTATCTCCTTTTTCCATTTATTTTCTCTTTGGTGTAAAACACCCAAATAGCGTAAATCACTTAAATATGTAGTTTACCATAGTTTCACCTAAATTGCAATCAACTAAGCATTCCACCAAGCATTCCGCCAAGTCCGCACATGGCAAACACGGTAACCAGTTCCATCCCTTGCTCCAGCATATTCTGATTTAATAACGCTGATATTGCAAAGATAACTAAGAAGTAACTGATGCCAAGCAATACTCCCCACAGAAATTTCTTCACCTGCATTCGCTTTCCCATTAAAAAGCCTCCCACAAACGAAGAAAATATATACGAAAACACAATTCCAATCTGGAGCACCTGATTTCCAGTTCCTAGTCTTAGCATAATAAATGCCAGAAAAAGCAGCATGGCTCCTGTCAAAAGATATGCTGCCAGCAAACTTTTTAGTAATACTCCTAATTTTTCCATAATCCGACCTCCAAAATCTTTTTGTCCCATTTGTATTCAATATATTACGCCATATTCCTATTTATTCCTTGCATTCCGCTCTTTGATTATGATAAAACTATATTGGAAAGGTTGTGATTTTTTGATACAGACAGATAAAATTGATTTACATGTGCATTCTAACTGCTCAGATGGAACACTGACTCCTACAGAGGTTGTTTATGAAGCAAAGAGACAGGGACTGCGTGCAATTGCCCTGACTGACCATGATACAGTCAAAGGAATCAACGAAGCAAAGCACTGTATTCATACATTAAAGGAATCTGAAGCTTATGAACTGGAATTCATTCCCGGAGTGGAGATTTCTGCCGGATTTGGCAAAAGTGATATTCACATTCTGGGATTATTTGTAGATGAAGAAAATACACATCTTAACGCGGTTCTTTCCGGTGTAGAACGTGCCCGCGATGACCGCAATAAGAAAATGGCAGACAACTTAGCAGCTGCCGGACTTCCTATCTCCATTGAAGCACTCTATGAAGCATTTCCAAATGCTGTTTTGACCCGTGCCCATTTTGCTGAATATCTTTACAAGGTTGGTGCCGTAAAAGAGGTGCAGGATGCCTTCAAGAGATATTTAAGTGCAGATGGTCCTTACTACGTTTTAAGAGAATACATGTCACCGGAAGAAGCCATTGCTTTAATCCGTGAAGCAGGAGGAATTCCTGTTCTTGCCCACCCTTTAATTTATCACTTATCTGAACATCAGTTAAAGAATCTGATTCTTTCTCTTAAAGATGCCGGACTTATGGGCTTAGAAGTTATGCATTCCACCAATGTAAACAATGATGAAAGCTATCTTCGCGGTCTTGCCGGTAAGTATGGTCTTCTTCCTACCGGAGGTTCCGATTTTCATGGTAACGTGAAACCAGATATCCAGATGGGATGTGGAAGAGGTAACCTCTCTGTTCCTTACTCCTATTTAGAAAAACTGAAAGAAGCGAGAAAATAAAGAATTAGAATAAAAAAACGGGCATAACCGCCCGTCTTTTTATTCTTCATTTGGTTTTTCAACTTCAACGATTGCCTGCTTCTTCATTGGAATTCTGCAGTGCTTATTGTTACCAAATTCAACGATAACTACCTCATCCTGAACGTCAATAATTACACCATAAAAACCGCTGGATGTAAGAACGCTGTCACCTGCCTGAATTGTTGTTAACATTGCTGCATGTGCCTGTTCCTGCTTTTTCTGTGGTCTTAACATCAGGAAGTAGAAAATTGCGATAATGACTGCAAAGTAAACAATAGTTCCTACGGCTCCCATTCCGCCAGCTTCTGCTGCTAATACTGGTACAAAATTCATTGTTGTTTCCTCCTAAAATAATATTTCAGTTTGATTACTGTTTTTCTTCTTCAAAGCCCGCAAGCTTTGCTTTTTTATATTCCTTATAACAACCTTTTTCGATGGCATCTCTGATTTCTTCCATCATGTTGTTGTAGAAATACAAGTTGTGCATTACTAAAAGTCTTAAACCTAACATTTCTTTTGCTTTTAATAAATGTCTGATATATGCTCTTGAATACTTCTTACACGCCGGACACTGACATCCTTCTTCGATTGGTCGCTCATCCAGCTCATACTTAGCATTCATAAGATTCATCTTACCATGGTTCGTATACGCATGCCCATGTCTTCCGTTTCTTGCCGGATATACACAGTCAAAGAAATCTACACCTCTGTCAACCGCTTCTAAAATATTGGCAGGTGTTCCAACGCCCATAAGGTAAGTTGGCTTTTCTAATGGAAGATATGGTGTTGTCTTTTCAATGATTTCATACATTGCTTCGTGGCTTTCACCAACCGCAAGTCCACCTAACGCATATCCATCTAACTCCATTTCGGAGATTCTCTTCGCATGCTCAATACGGATATCTGCGTAAGTTCCACCCTGATTGATACCAAACAACATCTGATTCTTATTGATTGTATCTTCTAAAGAGTTAAGTCTCTTCATTTCTGCCTGACAGCGTGCAAGCCATCTGGTTGTTCTGTCTACAGACGCCTGCATATATTCTCTTGTTGCAGGGTATGGAGGGCACTCATCGAACGCCATCGCAATGGTAGATGCCAGATTAGACTGAATCTGCATACTTTCTTCCGGTCCCATAAAAATCTTTCTTCCATCAATATGGGAATTAAAGTATACACCTTCTTCTTTGATTTTACGAAGTCCGGCTAATGAGAACACCTGAAATCCGCCGGAATCAGTTAAGATTGGCTTATCCCATACCATAAACTTATGAAGACCACCAAGCTGCTTAATTACCTTATCACCAGTTCTTACATGGAGATGGTAAGTATTAGAAAGCTCTACCTGTGTCTTTAACTGCTGTAAATCCTCTGTGGAAACTGCTCCCTTAATAGCTGCTACTGTTCCAACATTCATAAAAACAGGAGTCTGAATCGTTCCATGCACAGTTTTAAATTCACCGCGTTTCGCATTTCCATCTTTACATAATAATTTATACATAAAAGCACCTTTCTATTTTAATGCACACTACTCACATTTTAACTGTCAACATGCTAAGTATAACGTTAATCCCGTTTATTTTCAACTATTTTTTAATGCTATGGAGAAAAAAATAAAAAGCCGGTAATAACTACCAGCTTCTTTAACAGGGGTGGAAGGAATCGAACCCTCCTCTGCGGTTTTGGAGACCGTCATTCTACCGATGAACTACACCCCTATATTCTTTTCGCGTTCCTTAACACGCTTAATCAGTATACAATGTTTTATTCTATTTGTCAACCATTTTTTTAATTTTTTTGGACAAATCTAAATAACCATGTAATCTGTGCTTCACAAAATACTAAAACAGCTGCCAAGACCCTTGTTCTGACAGCCATTTGCTTACTTATCTCCATGTCTTGGATTCTCTTTAATTCTTACAACACCTTCAGAAATCAAAATCATTAATTTGGTGTCAAATGTAGTATCATGCTGAACTGACTTGGAGTACAATTCACCCTTTTCTGTTACTACATACTTAGGTCTGATGTTATTCAGAACATAAGCTGCAATATCAGAACGACACTTCAAACAATCACAGCAGCCAGCCTGCTTGATAATTGGCATCATTCTTTTATCAACAATATCTTCCATAACATTCTTAATTAAAAGTTCCATATCGATACCCCCAAATTCTCTTATGCTAATTGTATTACTCCCATTATAACAGATTTTTCATCAAAGTACAGTTTTTTATTAAGTTTCCTTGACTTTTTCATCAAATGAATTAAACTAATTATATATTTATATGAACATATATTGCAAATGAATGATATGAAAGATGAGGATTTTGATTATGTCTCAGGAAGCTTTAAAAGAATATAGCTTTATTAACGCAGAGGATGCCTCTATTATTATTGATACTCTTCCTGCTGAGGAAGAATTATACTATCTGGCGGAATTATTTAAAATGTTTGCCGAGCCGACCCGTATTAAGATTTTGTTTGTGCTGACACAGGGTGAACTGTGTGTTGGGGATATTGCACAGATTCTGGATATGTCCCAAAGTTCTATTTCCCATCAGCTCCGTGTACTGAAGCAAAGCCGCCTGGTTAAGTTCCGTCGCGAAGGAAAGACCATCTTCTACTCGCTCTGTGATGACCACGTTAAAACCATGCTGAATCAAGGCTTTGAACATGTTTCTGAATAAATGATACTTAGATCGTGTACTTTACATCTGCCTCTTGGAAAAATGCAGAAAGTATAGTATAATGCTTGTAATAACACGGACTCTGGTTAACGAATTATGGAGGAATAGCTGTGATTTATCGTTATTATGTACGTACCAGTTTATTAAAAGAAGGCATGAAGCTGGGACAGGCGCTTACTGATCGTCTGGACCGTGTTTGGGTTGCGAAGGGAACCGTTCTGGATGCACATCTTATTGAGGCTTTGAAACGAATGCGTATAGATGGTGTCTATATAGAAGAAGAGGCAGAAGAGTTCGTCGCAGCTGAAACAGAAGAAAAACTTCCACCCTCAATTAAAGATACCATTGAGAAGAATAAAGTAAAAGACCCTGCAAAGGTTGAGCTTTCTGAAAGTGTGAAGAAGCGAGTTTCAGAAGGAGTTCAGTACCTGTATAATAATTCTGGTTCAGAACATTTTGCGGAAACCTCCAACCGCATCACACAGGATCTTGTTCGTGCTATCGATGAGAATGATGCACTGGCAGTTGATATCAGTACATTAAAGACCAGTGATGAATATACTTTCAAACACAGTGTAGACGTAGCTACCATTTCCATGATTATCGCCCGTAAACAGGGATTTCCAGAAAAAGATGTTTACAACATAGGAATCTCAGGCCTCCTTCACGATATGGGTAAATCTAAAGTTCCACTAGAGATTCTTAATAAGCCTGCCAGATTAAATGACGCAGAGTTTGAAGTTATGAAGCAGCACTCTGTACTTGGGTATAAGATTTTAAAGGAGAAGAAAGATTTCTCTGATGAAATTGCTCTTGCAGTGTTACAGCACCATGAGAAAATGAATGGAACCGGTTATCCTTTTGGTCACAAAGAAGAAAAGATTATTCCCTATGCCAAAATATTATCTATATCTGATGTATACGATGCACTGGTAACAGAACGACCATATAAGAAGGCGTATTCCCAGCGTGATGCCGTAGAAATTATCATGTCTATGACACAAGAACTGGATATAACGGCAATGAAAAGCTTTATGCAGAGTGTAATTCTCTATCCGGTGGGTACCAACGTAGAACTTAGTAATGGTGAAACGGCAAAGGTAGTGAGAAATAATACCGGCATTGTATTAAGACCAGTAGTCGTTGGACTTACCAGCGGAAAGGTATATGACCTTGCAAATGATTTTAGCTGTGCCAATGTAATTATTCTATAGTGTGGATTCTTTTGTACCCATAAACACAATTACTTTAAGGATATAAAGAGCGCATGCCCTACTTTATCAGTAAGGCATGCGTTTTTTCTAACCATTCTAAAATATTTTTAAGTCCCTCATCGGAAAAGTCAAAGATTTCAGAAATTTTGTCTTCATCTGGTGTTTTGTCAAAGGAGAAAGGTTCCTTCCAGGCAAATGCCCTCAAATGAAGCTTTTCATCCACTTCTTCTTTCTGTATACGATAACGCATTCCATGGAAACTACCTGTATAAGGCGATTTCTTTAGAAAAGGAATGGATGCAATATCTTTGGGATTTATCATACCACTATTTCCTTCTTTCTTTTCCAATTATTTATCTTGGTAAAGGATACGAACTGAATTAAGTACACAAAGCATGGCAACTCCAGTATCGGCAAATACTGCCATCCACATAGATGCTATGCCAAGAAGTCCAAGTATCATAACCAGTACCTTTACTCCAAGGGCAAAAATTACATTCTGTTTGGAAATGCTAGTTGCTTTGCGGGCAATGGAAAGTGCCTGTGGAACAGCTTCCATGTTGGAGGTCATAAATACCACATCAGCAGCTTCAATGGCAGCGTCTGCACCACTTCCCATAGCTGCACCTACGTCAGCGCCTGCAAGAACAGGAGCATCGTTGATACCATCTCCTACAAACATAACTGCGCCATGATTCTGACGAATGGATTGTAATTTTTCCAATTTGTGCTCTGGTAACAGACGGGCATGAATTTCTTCAATACCAACCATTTTTCCAATGTTCTGGGCATTTTCTTCAGAATCTCCGGTAAGCATTGCGGTACGGATTCCAAGCTTTTTAATCGAAGCGATGGCAGGAATCGTATCATCTTTGATAGTGTCTGCAATCGTAATGTATCCTGCAAACGCACCATTGATAGCGATTAACACCTCTGTGCCCTGCGTTTTGTTGTTATAAGAAGTCAAATCAATCTCAAAAGCTTCCATAAGCTTACTGTTACCACAGAGAAGTTCCATTTCACCTACTTTTGCCTTGATTCCTTTTCCAGCAATTTCTTCTACCATATCCGGCTTCTTGATAAGAAGGTTCTTTTCTTTTGCCGCATTTACAATGCTGTTGGCAATTGGATGGGTTGAGGTAGCTTCCGCACCGGCACATAAAGCCAGTAAGTCATTTTCGGAAATCGCAGATGTATCTTCAGAAACTGCGACAATTACTTCCTGCACAACAAAATTACCTTTCGTAATTGTTCCGGTTTTGTCCATAACAATGGCTTTTACATCATTCATAGCTTCAAGCGCTGCACCGCCTTTGAATAAAAT
>CAZRLE010000002.1:0-32015 GCA_964600705.1 uncultured Lachnoclostridium sp.
AATATAATATTTTGCATATTCAAATATATCTTCCACTTGCCCCTTTTCATATAATTCTACTGTTTCCGAATAAAAACTATTGCTAATATTTTCTTCATTGGTATTCCATACAGTATAGCTTTCTGGTGCATCATAATACTCTTCACAAAAGCCAACAAATGTGTTCATCGAATAGTTATCCTTCTCTTTTGCTGATGCAATAGCACCATGTGTAAATGTCATTGTTACAATTAGCATTCCCGCTATAATACTTTTAATTTTTTTCTTCATTTTTTCCTCCACAAATAAATTATTACTGGCACACTCTTTCATATATGACCGTATACTAGTATACATATCCAAAATATTAAAGACCATGACAAAACCGGAAAATAAAATTTTCCGGTTTTGTCATGGTCTTTTGCCCCAACATCTGCTATATTCTATCAATGTTAAAATTATTATACACATACAAAGGAGATTTCATTATGAAGAAAACATTAAAAAAACTCATCAACACTACATTGGCACTTTTATTATTATTCAATCTTTGTTTGTCTAACTGTCAGACTACCATTCCTTCTTACTCAGAAGATGTAGTACCTTTTGCCATTGTAGATAGCGAAGAAATCAAATAACCGTATACTCTATCGACCATTTTTCCAAAACCTGTTTTTTTACGATATTCTGATTGCGAAAGTCTTGGTATAAGCCAGATAGATAATAAGCCTTTTCATAATTTTCCAAACAACATTTGTCCTTTATTCTTTCCTGACCATAGGCTTTCACTGTCAGATTATGTCCAAATCGTACTCCTCTATTGTATTTTATACTTGAAGCCAACAATTCCCCTATCTTTCTAATCGACTCCGCTATCTCATCTATTTCTTCCAAATAAGATGCCAAATTTGCCATAATTACAAAATATGTTCTATCTCTTTCCGGTGCTTCTACCTTACTCTTTGAAAAATAGTCATATACCCCTTGCAAAATCTCAACAGCTTCTCGTTGCTTTTTCATCTCCCGATAATACACCGCAACCTGATTCAGCAAGGCTATCTCAATAGAAGAAAGATACAATGGTACTTCATATTTTCCATCTATCTTTTGCAACGTTAACTGCAATAATTCTTCTATCCTTTTCAACGCCTCTTCTACGGATATCCTTCCCTGTCGGTAATCAAATACCACATGATATAATCCTAACTGCTGCCTATTTTTCTCAGTATCTACTTCTACTTCTATTTTACTTAATAGCTTTTCTGCTTTGTCATACTGCTGCAATCGGTTTAACCGATTTAGCTGGTTTACCTTCTGCAAGGTTGTAAATTTTTCCACTATAAGTTCTGTATTATAATATCCTACTCCTAATCCTAATTTATCCATGATAGCGTAGAATTTCTTTACAGTTGGGTTATTTTTCCCTGTTTCAATTCGGGACATAGTTTCCGGTGTACAAATTCCATCACTTAATTCTTCCTGTGAATACCCTTCACGCATACGAGAGAAACGTACTACTTCATCAATCAAGCCTTTTTCCTGTGAGCTTCCTTTAAATAAAAATGTAAATTCTTCAAATTCTGCCCCTTCTCCATACTCCTCTAATACTTCTTTCAGACACTTGTACTCTTTCTTACGAAGTTCTCCATTTGATGCCAACACACCCTGCTCCAGGCATTCCATTTCCATTTTTAATGCCTGATAAAGAATGGCAATGGTTCCATTTTTCACTTCTGCCTCAATAGCCGCCTCACAACATTTATGACATTTCTCCCAAAGACTATGCTTCTTATAAAAATATGCCTGTAAATGAAGCACCTGTGCCAATGCCTTGTTCTGTGCTGCTTCATCAGTTATTTTGGAACGGATATATCCCAAAAGACCCTCTAATAATGCCTCTTCCTCTATCCCTACCTGTTCTCTCACATATACATATAAAAGAAGTAATTCTAATTCTGTTTCACTCAAAACTACTGTACCTTCTAAGTCCGAAGGCAGCTGTTTCCACATATCAATATCAGGAATTGTTTCTAAAAGTGCTTTATAGAGATATTCTTCTGCTTTTTTGTAGTTTTTTTCTTTTTGAAGATAGCAATAGGTATATAAACGGTATATATCCTGCTTATGTACAGCTATACCATTCTCTGCTATTTCCTGTTCCCACTCCTGCAAATCCTTCTCTGCCTGTTCAAAGTCTTTGTCAGAAAATGCAATTTCTATATTCCTTCTTCTTACAAAATAATCAAACTCTTCCAATGTAAGAATGGTATTTACATAATCGGAGGATTTACCAAGTCGTTGCAAAATTGCATTAAAAATAAGAATATCAGGGCGGCGTTCCCCTGCCTCCAAGCGCGATAAGGTTGTCACAGAACAGATACCACGGCACAAATCTTCCTGTGAAAGCTCATTTTCTATTCGTAATGCTACTATCATTTTTCCGATTTCCTGTATTTGCATAGACATTTCTCCTCTTATGTACATATTCAAACCAAATTACATACTATTTATAGCTTTATTATATAAGCTCATCTTCTTAAAAACAACCAAATTCACTATATTCAAAACAAGCTCCGTACTGCAAAAGCGTGTGGTAAAGCCAAATTAGACTTACCACACGCTTTCTATTGATGCCATTTAAACGTACCCCTATTCTCCCCATGTTAAACTTCCACCAGTCACCTTAAAAGAACTAGAGGAAGTATTTTTAACATAAAATTTCCAGTACCCATCTGTACCAGTGTACAAAATTGCAGACACGTTTTTTGTCATTCCGTTACTTTCATCACCATTTGTCAAACCAAAAACTTTAGACACTTCTGCATTGGTTTTTACAGTAGCTTTAACAGCAATTCCTTTGCCTGTTTTAAAACCATTGGAATTATTAGTTGGATACCACTTCACAGTCACACCAGGCTTAACTGTGTCTACTGCCATTGCATATGCTTTGGTTTTATTATCCTGAATTAAAATTGGTCCAGAATATTCAACATTTCCATCCTCATCAACAACTGTACAAGATAACTCTCCAAATGTATACGTCATTTTCTGATTTGCACTTTCATTTCCATTTTCACATAGCACCTCAACCGCAATGTCATTTGGTGATATTTCTTCTACTTTTGCGTCTGTATTACTGCATCCTGTTACTGTACCAACTGTTGTTATGAGCATTGCCATGCACAATGCCATAAACCCATTCTTCTTCAAAAGTGATACCTCCCAAATATTCTAGTTCTTCAAACCTTCCATAAATCATGTGCACATATTTTTATTCACATGTTTGAACTGGTTTTATTTTATCTATAAAACGCCCAAAATACCATGACAAAACTGGAAAATATCAACTCTATTTAATTTTATCCTTCTCGTTTCTGTAGCTCCTTATAAACAAACTCACAATCAAAGTTATCATCAACCACTTTTACCATTTCATAAATTGGTTGAATCGCTTCAACTTCTTCATCCAACTCATCTGCGATTTGCTCTAGAAATTTGTTTTTTTGTGCTTTTCTATAAACTTTATTTATTAAAACATGCATTTTCTGCCTTTCTATCTCTTTCTGCCAATACTCGCGTTCATCTTCTCGCTCCATTTTCTTGATTTTCTCTATCTCCTTCTGCCAGATTTCACGTTCGTCTTCTCGTTCCATTTTCTTGATTTTCTCTATCTCCTTCTGCCAGATTTCACGTTCGTCTTCTCGTTCCATTTTCTTGATTTTCTCTATCTCCTTCTGCCAGATTTCACGTTCATCTTCTCGCTCCATTTTCTTTATCTTCGCAATTTCCGCTTCTTCATCATATTCGAATATACACATAGCTCTTGCCTCCGCTCTATATTTTAGCAGAAAATCATTCAATATTCCTTCCTTGATACATTCCTCAATTGCCCTGTCTACTGCCATCTCTACCGGAAGTATCTTTATGTATTGTCTTATTCTGTCTACACACAAGGAGTATTCCTTTAAGGTCTGACAGGCTTCTAAAAGCTCTGCATTATAGCCATAATTAATATTATAAATGGTTACCGTCAGCTCTAAGTCAATAGGTTCTACTGCCTTGTTGTAAGATTCTGACAACTGCTGTACATATTTCTCCGGCTGTTCCTTCGTTCCATTATAAAACACAATAAACTTCGGTGTCGGTAACTTAATCTGTACATTGGAATAAAGCGACTTTCCTACTATTAACTTTTGATATTCCTTTGCTACATAAATAAGATTACGAAGTGCCATGTTAGGATTCACCGTGGACTGGTGTTCATAAATATTTAACCAGTCCCCAATTAAAAATGCCAAATCATTCTTCATATTCATGTAGACTGCATTCTCCAAGGTTACAATTTCTAAGTCATCCGGATTCGCATAATTACTTTTATTCACTGCATTATACAGACTTAAAAGCTTATCCTTTTCCTTAAATACCAAACGAAATAGTTTGTCCTTGTAAGTTCTTTCTACTTTGATGTTTTCCATATGTTGTCCTCCCTTTATGACAGAAGACTTCTTCCCCCCAAAAAATCTTCTGCTTTGTCTAAAAATGATTGATAAAGCATAGATTTTCTGAAATGTATATATAGAAATATATAGACTGCTTTCACAAGCAAGATAAGTAGAAATATATGCTTTTACTTACTATAGCATAACACTTTCAAAAATACAACTTGTTAAAATGACGATTTTGCATGTGTTTTTTCGTCACAATAACCAAAAATAAGCGTTTCCAAAAAAGTTGTACTTGTACGCTTTTCTCTGAATTGACATCACGTTTTCCAAAAGCTATACTAATAGAGGAGTGAAATGAAACTTAAAGAACCGAGGTAATGCCATGGCTACGATTAAAGATATTGCCAACAAGCTTGGAATTGCAGTAAGTACTGTATCTAAGGGCTTAAATGGTGCTCACGATATCAGTGATGAGACCAGACAGCTTGTATTGGATACTGCAATCGAGATGGGCTATTCCACCAAGAAAATGAGAAATCAGGAAGAAAAAAAGGTCTGTGTTTTTATTGAAAATATAGACTATGAAAATATGGATGAATTCGGCTATGATATTATAACCGGATTTAAGAAGGCTGCCCTGCGAAAACACTGGGATGTCAGTGTAATCCCTGTCAACATGGGGCTGCAAACTGCTGAAAACTATGATTCTTATATGCTAAAGCAAGGCTTTTGTGGTGCATTTATGGTCGGCTTTACTCTTAACGAGAACTGGCTAAAACAATTAGATAAGACTACAGTTCCAACGGTTCTTTTAGATAATTATATCAAAAGTCAGCCGCGTGTGGGCTATGTAGGAACTGACAGCTTTGAAGGAATTCACTTTGCTGTATCTCATCTTGCAAAGCTTGGACATAAAAAAATTGCATTTTTAAGCGGCTCCAAAGATTCTATGGTTTCTGTAGAGCGTACACAGGCTTTTATTCAGAGCATGGCTGCCAATGGACTTACGGCTGACAATGACCTTATGGAATATGGCTGTTATGACCCGGATTGTGCCAAATTTCATGTACCACACTTTGTTGCCAATGGTGCAACTGCCATTATGTGTGCCAGTGATATGATTGCTTTGGGGGTTTTGAAAGAACTCCAAGCATTAAATCTGCACGTACCAGAAGACCTCAGCGTTATCGGCTTTGACGATTTACCGATTGCCGCAGGCATGACACCTTCTCTTACAACTATTCGCCAAAATCGAAGTGACTTGGGAAAAAGTGCTGCCTCTCTATTAGATAACCTTTTAACCGGAGTTGCAGTCAGCAAAATATTACTCCGTGCCGAATTTATTGAACGAAATTCCACAGAAAAATGTAAGAAATTATAGTTTATTTTTCTTGCAACTCCTGACATTAAATTGATAAGAATAAGCAAGGTGCAACAGAATGAAAATATTCTGCTGCACCTTTTATAATATTCCATATTCTAATGATATAAGAAACCTCTAATATACTTCTTAGGATTCCCTCTATGCCTTAAAGCCTCTGGTTGCTTCATTGACATTCACAAACACTTCATCCAGCGCATGTTTTCCATAGGTAAGTCCTGCATAAAGCTTCTGGGTATTTCCCATAACCGGACCAGAAGTATCTTCCTTTGCCACTCCCTCAAATCCTACACGAAGCTTTTCCATGATAGAAATTACATTATCCAGAAGCTCCGGTTTTCTTTTAAATAAAGCAACTACTACTCTGCGGTTTGCAAAGGAATAAAGCTGAAATAAATCTTTAGCAATTGGAAATCTGTGATCCAATGATCCCATAAGTTCATTTAACAACTTCAGAACTCTTTTTAATTCCCTTTCATAAATAATGTAATCCGCAGCTTCAAAGCTTTTCTTTGCTTCTTCTATACTTTCAATAATCAAATCAAAGGTGATTACAACTAATTCGCTTCGATTTGCCTGTGTAATTCTTGCTGTATAGGCTCTTAATTTTTCACTATCCATATCGAACCATCCCTTTCCAAGATGTATACTTAATATCTACAATCCACTACCCGTCTTGTATTTCACATCTCGTCATCCTTTACTACAACAACATTACTCTATTACTGTAATAAGGATAAAATAGTCTGTGGTCTTTCATTTGCCTGAGAAAGCATAGATACACCAGCCTGTGCAAGTACGTTCTTTTGTGTATAGTTGGCCATTTCTTCTGCCATATCTACGTCTTCAATACGAGAAAGAGCTTCTGTTAAGTTCTCAGCGGAAGTGTCTAAGTTGGCTACTGCATGTTCCAAACGGTTCTGGTACGCACCCAATGTAGAACGAACGGAAGATACCATATCAATTGCTTCATCTAACAGAGCAATTCCTTCTGAAGCCAAGCCTCTCGTTAATACATTTAAATGTGTTAAGCCAAGTGTTCTTGTAGATACCTCCGGAATAGCAACATCTACTGTCTGACCTTCGTTGGCACCAATCTGAAGCACCATAGGACCAGCATCTAAAACAGAGAGTGTAACTTCTGTACCTGCTGTAAATTCCTCATCAATTTCAAACTTCATTTCAAAGCCATCGCTGTCCGTAATTTTCACAATATTACCATCTGCAATTACAGTGGATGTCTTGCTAAAACCATCACCCAAGGTAATCTCTGCATCTTCACCTGTCACTGTTGCATCTGTAGGTAATCCTAACTTTGTTGCAAGTGCCGTATTTTCACACTGAAGGCTAATACTCTGGTCTGCCCCAGATTCAGCTGTCTTAAATTTTAATACATCCTTATACACATTAGGAGTGACTGTAGTATCTGTGATAGTCTCTACACTAAGTTCTATATTACAACGGTCACATACAGTACGAATCTTATCAATTACCTCATCATAAGTATCGCCTTCTGCAATTTCTACCGATTCACCATTAATAATAATAGTACCCGCTTCTGTAGCATCCACTGGATCCTTGTCTGTATCTTCAATTTCTCCACTTGATATTTCAGCCGATTTTCCTACCTTTGTTACTGTCAACTTATAGGTTTCACTATCTACCGCTTCTGAAATACTGATAATAGATACTTTTGTACTATTAGAATATGTCTTTCTGTCAAGATTTCCATCTAACAAGGATTTTGTATTAAATTCTGTATCTGTAGAAATACGGTCAATTTCATTTCTTAACTGATCAATTTCTTCCTGAATCGCCTGTCTGTCTTCTGCTGTATTAGTATCGTTGGCTGCCTGTACTGACAACTCACGAGCTCTCTGTAAAATTGCCTGCACTTCGTTTAATGCGCCTTCTGCTGTCTGGATAACAGAGATACCATCAGAAGCATTTCTGGAAGCCTGTTCAAGACCTGCAATCTGTGTCTTCATTTTCTGGGAAATCGCCATACCTGCTGCATCATCTGCTGCATGGTTAATACGATAACCGGAAGAAAGTCTTTCAATACTCCTATCTAATAATCTGTTTGTTGTTTTTAAATGTCCATTTGCTATTAAAGCTGAAATATTATGATTAATCTGCATAGTTTCACCTGAGTCCTTTCGTTATTCTGTTTCCACTGCCCTAAGCTGCTCAATCATTACTTTTGCAGTCTTATACAACAGGCTGGTATCGGTCTGATTTTCTGTCTCTTCGCTACTTCTAAGGCGTTCCAGTGCTTTATCAGAAACGGCTATAGATAACTGTTTTATCGTTACTCCAATCTCCTTCAGACCATCCGCCATCTGCCCTTTGCAGCTGTTTAATTTATCAAGCCCTTCCTTGGACTCACAAAGGATAACTCCATTTATCGCTTGTTCCTTAATAGTCGCTTCAATTTCAACTCTTCCATACTGTTCGGAAATCATGGAAATCTGAAGCTTTCCTTTTTCACCGGTTCCTTTACGAATGGTAAGACTTACATTCGTGATAGAATCTCCTGTGAGCATCGGAATTTCATAGTGCTCCTGACGACTCATAGAGCCTGTCAGTGCAATTCCTTTTCCTAAAAGACGAAGGTTTCTGATATCTTCACTGGAAATGTTCTGTACCTCATATTCCTGTTGCAATACTTCTTCTGCCTTTTGGTTCATTTCTGTAAACTTATTTTTCAAAAGCTCCGGTTCCTCTACGGCTTCCCATAAGGAATCCATAGCTTCTACCAGTTCTTTTGCTTTATCAGCTGTCTCCTCTGCTTTATGACCAGCTTTATCATCAGTTACATTATCGGCGTATTTTTTTAATTCCTTAAATACATTTTTGTCACCGGTAAAATATTCCGTAGCAGCTGCCAAATTCTCAATAGAAACTGGCTGATGATACTGCTCTAAATATTCCATCGCTTTACTGCTTTCACCAATAATAGTTCTGATTTCTTCTACCTTTTCGCTTATATATTCTTTTTGAAGCTTGGTGTCACCTTCTACTTGATTCAGGGCATCCTTAAGCTGTTCTAAGGACATATCCATAAGCTTTTCAAGACCAGCCTGCCCGCCACCATTGTTTTCTACAATCTGTGCCAGCTTATCAGGTGAAATCTGCTCCAGAACCTCTCCCAACACATTCTGCTGGTAAGTCATGGTATTAAATCCAGCCTGAATCTGCTGTGAAATCGTTTCCTTTGAAAAGGTTAAAGACTCCAATGCACCAAATCTGTCATTTACTTCTACATCAATACCCTTATGCTTTAAGGTACGAGTTGCTGTTAACAGATTGCTCATGGTAAGAGCTTTTCCCGTATCTAACACAGCACCAATGGCTGCCCCATCTGTTTTTTCCATGTTATTCAGAAGACGATAAATACCTATATAACTCTTTCGCTCTTCATCGGTAATGCTCTCTTGCTTTTCCAATTTCCACAGGTAAGTACTATATTTTTCTTCTTTGGTTATTCCAAGTTCTTCTTTTAACTGCTTAACCTCATCAATCAGTGCCTCCATTGGCATATCCAATGGATTAAGACCGCGTCTGATTAATTCTACCGTTGTTGCCGGATGAAGTTCTTTTACAAGAGAAGTCACCTGACTGTCATAAGCTTTAACTGCCATAAGTGAATCTTCGTTAATTTCCATGCGGTTGTATCCTAAGATACGAACTGCTCTTCGGTTATCCTCAGTTAATTCCATATCCATACTTTCCAAAATGGAATCAATATTACGGAATGCTTTCTGAATGGAATCACCCATATCTTCACGAGGCTCTGTCATCAATGATTCATAAGAAGTTCCTGCCTTGTCATAGGAAGCCTTTAATTCCTTTCCTGCTTCATGGAGATTATCAATACTCTGAGTAATATTAACCTTTAAGGTTGCTCCAAGCACCGCTGCCGGCATAGTTTTTACACTGGCAACAGTTTCCGTTGTTGCTTGCAATAAGGAAATATTCGCTTCGGTCTTTTCCGCATGACCTTCCTCCAGCAGATTTTCATAATACTGCTTTTCCAACTCTTTTAAGCCTTCTACAATCTGCTGTAACTCAGAGGTATCAATACGAATGCCTTTTCCTGCCAAAGAACGGGCTGCTTCTAATGTAAGTCTTAAACGAATTTCTTCTAACTGGCGGTAAGCTGTAATTTCTGCTACTGCCTCACCTTCTGTTGCTAAAATCTTCCGGCTCTCACTTTCCTCTACATTGACAGCCTGATTAGAAGCTTTATATATATTCTGCCCTGTAATTTCCTGCTGTGCCTGTCTTAAGTGAATGAGGTTTAACTTTTCTCCATTTTCCACTGCCCTGGCAACTGCTCTCTCAGAAATTCCCGCAAAATCATGAACTGCCTGCTCAATCTTATTTGATAATGCCACATTCAAATCTGCCTGCTCCGGCATCTTTCCCTGCTGCATTGCCTCTGCCATTTTGGTAAGAAGCAGCTCTGTATCCACACCTTCACGAAATTCCAAAAGACTGTTGTAAGTATCCATGGTATTCTCCGAAATTGGAAGTCGGTGTTCAAATAACCACTTGGCCTTTTCCATGGTTTCTTCTGTAATCTCAAAACCCGCCTCCTGCAAAATACCTTCTGCCTGACCGGATATCTGCTGCCAGATAGCCGGGTCCGGTGCCTGAATTGCAATGGAAGAATACTGGCTATTGTAAATATTTTCTAATGTAATTGGTACTTCTTTGCCAATGAGATTTGCCATGCCATCTTCTGAAATCTGTGTCACTACATCAGAAAGCTTTAAGGCATTTAACATAGCACCCGCATTAGCAGCCGTTACCGGCAAATTGGCATCCATAAGCTTCTCTGCCACTTTCTTTGCCATTGGATCACTATATTTATTGCTAATCACAATCTTTTCAATGTCTTCTCGCAATTCTTCTTTATTTTCAATTTGTCGGTCGAGATTTTCTTTTCTAAATGCTTTATTCTCTTTTCTACGCTCCAGAACACGCTCCAACCGCCCTGCTTCATATTCCTCTAAAGCACTGCCTTCTTTGGAAATATCTTCATAATCCTGCTCTGTCATGGTATTGGCCACATAATCAAGGGCTGCCCTATTACCGGTCTGCTTGTCATCCTGTGCCAAAACATCAGAAAGAGATGTTACATCCGTATCTACAACAGTCTGACAGATTCCTGCCGACCTTACCTCACTAAAAGTAACATCACTCTTCTTGTCTATTGCAATATCAACATTTTTATTTTTAATCTCAATTTCCTTTGTATTCTGAATCGATAATTTCTGATTCACATTGGTAATATTCATGTACCGCCTCCCAAATGCCCTCCTAAACAACTCCTTTTGTCTCAGGCACCTGCCGTTCAATCCACTTCCGGTCAATTTACTTGTATAGTATTTCGGCAGGAAGAGGGGTTTTCTTTATAAAAAGGATTGGGAATTTCATAGAATACAGATTACTAAGGAATTCCCAATCTCTTTACACTTCACAAGAAGATACTATAACTCTTCTCCGATCTCCTATTTATTTTTCAAAACTGCTTCATTATCTAATACAATTGTAAATGGTCCATCATTTACAAGACTTACCTTCATATCTGCACCAAAACGACCACACTCTACTTTACCTAAACGTTCACGGCAAAGTGTAAGGAAGTATTCATATAATTCTTCTGCCTTGTCTGGTTTTGCTGCATTGATAAAACTTGGGCGATTTCCTTTTTTGCAGTCTGCATATAATGTAAACTGGGAAATTGCAAGAATTTCTCCTTCTACATCTGCAAGTGCAAGATTGGTCTTTCCGTCTGCATCTTCAAAAATACGCATTTTTACAATTTTATCAAAAAACTTTTCTACTGTTTCTTTATTATCTTCTTCTCCCATTCCTAAAAGAAGCATAAGACCTTTTCCAATCTTTCCTACACATTCTCCATCAATTGCTACAGATGCTTCTAATACTCTCTGAATTACTACTTTCATGTTATTTCCTCCTGCCACTGGCATTTCTCTTTATTGATTTTCTTTCTGTACATTCCCGTTTATGATACTATGTTTTCCTATATAAGTCAAAGGGAAACCTTCAAAATTCATATACCTTTTCTTGCTGTTCTATGTTATGATTAACATATCAGATAATCCAATTAAAATAAGGAGCGAAGCTTATGAATTACACAAAAAGCAGCAACACATTTAAAAGCAGTAACTGTTCTTCTGATGTTACTTATTACATCTACCAACCAGCCACTACCCCAAAGGGTATCGTACAGATTTCCCACGGTATGTGCGAATACATAGAGCGTTATGAACATTTTATTGATTTTCTTACAGGTCATGGATTTCTCGTATGTGGTAATGACCACTTAGGACACGGAAAAAGTGTTACTTCTAAAGATAAACTCGGTTATTTTGCACCTGAAAATGGCTGGACCTGTCTTCCGGATGATTTATCTATCCTTACAAAAATCATGAAAGACCAATACCCTGACCTTCCATATTTCTTACTGGGTCACAGTATGGGGTCATTTATTTCAAGAATTTATATTACCAGATATGCGGACTTAATTGATGGGGTTATTATCTGCGGAACTGCCGGCACTAACCCGTTGACTTGGGCTGCCAAAATTATTACCCGTCTTATGAAGAAAATAAAAGGACCTTTCCACCGAAGCAATTTAGTTAATTCACTTATGTTTGGAAAATATAACAATAAATTTGAAAATGCAAGAACTACCCACGATTGGATTACCAGAGACACTGCTATTGTAGATACTTATTTAAAGGATGACTATTGTAACTTTATTTTTACAACTTCCGCATTCTGTGATTTAGTTATGCTTTTAGATACCGTTTCCAAGGACAGCTGGTACAAGGCCGTTCCTAAAAAATTACCTTTCTATTTATTAAGTGGTGACATGGACCCTGTTGGAGATTGGGGTAAAGGAACAAAAGAAGTGGAAACCCGACTAAAAAAAGAGAACTTAGAAGATTTCTCCTCTAAGTTCTACAAAGACTTCCGTCACGAGCTTTTAAATGAAATTGGCAAGGAAGAGGTTTACGAAGATATTCTTATCTGGCTAAACCAGCGAATATAATTCCTTTGTAATTATTTAATCCTCTACGCACAATGGAACCTAAAATACCACATGAAATAATTTCACCAACTCCTACTGTGAGCATCATAAATGGGATTGGGAGTGGTACTCCATAACCATATTTTAAAACAAATGGCACAATCAATGCATTTGCTACAATTGGCGGTATTGGTGCGAGCCATTTGTTTGTGCGTAAAAGGTAAGTTCCAATGGCACCAATCAAAGTGGCCATACTACCAAATACAACATCTAACACAATTGCTCTTCCAAGAAGGTTGGCAATGATACATCCAATAAATAATCCCGGAATTGCTGCCGGAGTAAACATTGGAAGTATTACAAGCGCTTCTGAAATTCTCACCTGCACTTCACCAAAACCAAATGGTGCAAATACCATTGTTACTACTACATAAATAGCTGCTATCATAGCTGCCTGGGTCATAAATGTCGTAGACATCATACCCTGTTTTCTTTTTCTTTCCATATTCAATTCTCCTTTAGTTTTGTTTTACGAGTGGAAGGTCGCGAACACTCGGTTTAAAGAGTGGCAGGCTACTCTGCAAATTTTGCGAAGCAAAATTCTGCTCAGAATAAGCCTACTTGCTCTCGCCCTTTAAGACCTTGTTTTTGTGGGCTTGAAACGTTAGGAGTATAACATGATTGAAACAAAAAAGCAAGAGAAAACTTCTCCTAACCACTCACCATTGACCCCAAAATAACATAATGTTACAATTTATCTAACGATAACATATCATTACTTACATTTTTTTACAGGATTGTTATAAGAAAGGAAGCGGTCTGCATGAAATACAAAGCAGTTATTTTTGATTTAGATGGAACCCTATTAGACACTTTAGAGGATTTGGCAGACAGCGTAAATCACGTCTTAAAAGAAGCCGGTTACCCACCCCGAACTCTTGAAGAAGTCCGTGCCTTCGTTGGTAATGGCATCCGTAAACTGATAGAACGAAGCGTTCCAGAAAATACAGCAATAGAAGATATAGATAACATACATAAAAACTTTATCGCCTATTATGGTGAACACTGCATGGAAAAAACCAAGCCATACGACGGCATCATGGAGATGCTTTCCACTCTTCAAGATGCAGGCTGTAAAATAGCAGTCGTTTCCAACAAAGCCGATTATGCCGTTCAAATCCTATGCGATAAATACTTTAACCATATCTTCGATGGTGCCCTCGGCGAACAGACAGGCACCCCAAAGAAACCTGCACCTGATGCCGTTTACAAAGTACTCGATGCCTTACATATCTCACCTTGTGATGCCGTTTATATCGGTGACTCCGATGTAGATATTCTTACCGCCCGCAATTCCAATATGGATGAAATCATCGTAGACTGGGGCTTCCGCGATAGAGAATATCTAAAAGAACAAGGGGCAAAAGTGCTTATCTCTAACCCAACCGAACTGATTAACCTTATTCTATTATAATTCAAGCAACTTCAACGTACAGAAGAAGGCAAACGGCAGGGGATTTTCTCCAGTGCGCAATATTATAATAGATGCTGACGAGGATTTTTCGCCTGTCAGCATTTATTATTCAATATGTCATTGCCAACACACAGAAGAGAGTTGGAAGGGGGGATTTTACGATAGCCATACCTAAAAGGTTGCAAGTAAAATACCCCCTTTCAGCTCTCTTCGTCCGTCAATCACCTCTTCGTCCGTCAATCACCCAAAAGAAATAAGGTTAACGAAAACTTCATTTTTCCAATGACCGAATCCATTAACCTTATTCCTTCTATACTATATAACACCCGCTCTCGCTACCGAGAATCAAATAGCCTTCTCCTATGGACACCCCTGTCCAGTTACTATTTATCACCTGACTAGAGTACCATATATTGTGTTTTTTGTCAATATCTCTTAAATTCACTCGCTCCTTTTGTGCATTTTGCATATTTCACCATTTGCGAAACAGCTTAATCCACATAGTTATAGTTCAAAATAACCATCGAAAGCGGTGCAAGATTTAATGCGAGCCGATATGGTTTACCATCCATTTCCTTATGTACTGCTTTGTACACACGATTTCCATTCCATTCTGTTCCACCAAATTCAACACTGTTAGAATTCAGAATTTCCGTGTACGTCCCTCTGCATGGAACTCCTACTTCATATTCCTCGTAAGCAACCGGGGTAAAGTTACAAATAAACAGCAACTGATTACTCTTGGTTTTACCACGGCGGACAAATGCTACTACACTTCTCTCTGCATCATCACAGCTCATCCATTCAAAGCCATAAGGCTCATAATCATGGTAATAAAATGCCGAATACTGCTGATAGAGCTGATTCAGTCTTCTCACAAAATGCTGCATCTGGCTGTGGCGGTCCTGCATTAACAGATACCAGTCTAATTCCCTTGCCTCGCTCCACTCTCTTTCCTGAGCAAATTCCTGCCCCATAAAGAGTAACTTTTTGCCCGGATGTCCATACATAAATCCGTATGAGGTTCTTAGTGCCGCAAACTTTTCATCATAGTCACCATACATCTTGCCAATCATAGAGCCTTTTCCATGAACGACTTCATCATGTGACAACACTTGTACAAAATTCTCGCTATAAGCATACATCATGCTAAACACTAATTTCTGATGATTATATTTTCGGAAATATGGGTCCATTCTCACATAATCAAGAAAATCATTCATCCATCCCATATTCCATTTATGGGTAAAGCCAAGTCCCCCCTCCTGCACCGGACGGGTTACCATTGGCCATGCGGTAGATTCTTCTGCAATCATCATGACCCCCGGACACATCTGCTCTACAATACTGTTTAGGTGATGAAAGAATTCCACTACCTCCAGATTCTCTTTTCCACCATACTCATTTGGAATCCATTCTCCCTCTTCTTTTCCATAATCCAGATAGAGCATGGAAGCTACGGCATCTACACGAAGCCCATCTATATGAAATTCCTTTAACCAGAATAATGCATTGGCAATCAGGAAATTCTTTACCTGTTTGTTTCCATAATCAAATATCAATGTTCCCCAGTGAGGATGCTCACCCTTTTTCGGATCTTCATACTCATAAAGAGGCTGTCCGTCAAAACAAGCAAGACCATGGGGATCCTTTGGAAAATGTGCCGGTACCCAGTCCAAAATAACCCCAATTCCCCTGCCATGCAGATAATCTACAAAGTAAGCGAAATCCTCTGGTGTTCCAAAACGACTGGTTGGTGCATAATAACCCGTCACCTGATACCCCCAGGAGCCGTCAAAAGGGTGTTCTGCAATTCCGATTAATTCTACATGAGTATAACCCATATCAATGGCATAATCTGCAACCATGGGAGCCATTTCCCTATAATTATGAAATCCCTCTAAGGTATAATCCGGCTTTTTCTTCCATGATCCAAGATGCATTTCATACACAGACATCGGTTCTCTTAAAAGCTCATGACGTCCACGTTTCCCTCTTTTAGACATCCAGCTTTTATCTGTCCAGTGAAAACGCCTCATCTCTGCTACTAAAGATGCGTTTCCCGGACGAAATTCAGTCATATTAGCATAAGGGTCTGATTTATGAATAATTTCATCATCCTGTGTGGTTATCTCATATTTATAAGCATCAAAAATCCTTGCCCCAGGTACAAACAATTCATAGATTCCATTTTCACCACATGGACGCATCACATGGCGGCTGCCATCCCACCTATTAAAAGCTCCGATAACGCTGACACTTTCGGCATGGGGTGCCCACACTGCAAAATATACTCCCTCTTCCCCCTTTAAGTTCATTGGATGTGCCCCTAATTTCTTATAGATTTCATAATGAGTACCTTCTCCAAATAAATAATTATCTAAATCGCTGATACAGCAGGGAAATGTATATACATCCCCTTTTTCTTTTATTCTTGCCATCCTTCTACTTCCATAACACAAGGAATGGCTCGCTGCCTTGCGAACCATTCCCATTATTTTAATTCTTATATTCTATTCTTTTGTAGCTTATTTCTCAATAACTAATTTTTCAAATGCCACCTTAAATACTTCTGCAGCTTTGATCAATTCAGAAACCGGAACTCTTTCATTTGGTTCATGTTCTGTTAATTCTGTATCTGGGAAGCATGCTCCATAAGCTACACATCCACCAAATGCTCTTGCGTAAGTTGCGCCTCCGGAAATCTGTGGTTCTGATACAGTATCACCAGTTACTTCCTGATACGCTTCCATTAAACCATTGATAAACTCACCTTCTTTTGGAACGTGAATTGGTGCAAGCCAGTCAAATGTTTCTACTGTCATACCATATTTCGCAGCCTTTTCACCCATAATATCTAAAACCTGTTCTTTTGTCATAGATACTGGCAAACGTAAGTCAACACTGAATCTTACTCCATCTTCATTGGCTTCCATCTGGCTGAAACAGTTTGTGACAGGACCTGAGAAATCAGAAAGGTCTTCACTTGTAAAGCCTTCAAAACGGAACTTGCCACCCTGGAAAGAATCGTTGGCAAAGCGGATTGCATCATCTACAATACCGGCTTTTTCAAATGCTTCTAATAAATGAAGGTTTGCATTTACACCTTCCCAAGGCTGAAGAGCATGTGCTGTCTTACCTGTTGTGAAGATTTTGCCATCTTCTACATAATAAGCATGTCCTAATCCTTTTAATGCATTTTCAATCTTTTCATCGTATGCACAGTGAGCAATTGGAGATACTGCATTGAAGCTGTCTCCACCTTTGTAATTGATAACAGAAGGTGTAGTGCCCTTTACATACATCTGAAGAACACCTTTTTCCGCATAAGTTAATGGGAATTCTGCATCTGGTGAAAATCCCATTGCAGGTGCTTCTTCTCTTTCTGTATATTTTGCAATAGAACGCCATAAAGTTTCTTCATCCAGACCAAAGATAAAACGAACTCTTCTTCTAAGCTTTTTACCTTCATCTAAAAGAGCCTTTAACGCATACGCTGTAATTACGATAGGTCCTTTATCATCCTGAACACCGCGTCCATGAAGTACGCCATCAATATTCTGTAATTCAAATGGATCTGTATTCCATCCGTCTTCTTTTCTTGCATTTACAACATCTAAGTGGCCTAATACTGCAAGCATTTCACCTTCACCAACTTCTGCATAACCATAAGCACCATCTTCTGCCTTGAAGGTTTTGAATCCAAGTTTTTCCATCATTTCTAATGCTTTATCAAGACATTTATCAATGTCTTCTCCAAATAAATACTTGTCACTTTCTTCATAAACAGATGGAATTTTAACTAATTCACCTAAGTCTGCAATAATCGCATCTGCGTACTTTTCCATTGAAATTCCCATAATCAATTCCCTTTCCCTATTTTTTTATTACAATTTAAGCTAACTATTCAGAGCCACATCTCGAAAACACTGCGTGTTGGCTCTGAACAGTTACAATTTAATACCTTTTAATAAACTTCCAAGACCGGTAGTTGCTTCTTCCCCAGAAGTATATTCAATTGGAGCTTCTTCTACTTCCTCTAATACATCCTCTACCTCTTCTACTGCCTTCATGCTAAGGCTGATTTTACCATCTTTTACGTCCATAATCTTTACGTTTACTTCATCTCCTAATTTCACAACTTCATTTGGAGATTTAATGTGCTTTCCACAAATCTGTGAGATATGAACCAAGCCAGTTAAATCTTCGCCAATATTAACAAAACAGCCATACGGTGCAATTTTCTCAATTACACCAGTTGTAACAATCCCCTTCTGAAGCTTGTTAATCTTACTGTTACGGTCTGCCTCTGCCTTTTCTCTCGCCACTTCTTTACCGGAAAGAACTAATTTGCCCTTTTCTTCGTCTACAGTAATTACCATAACTTCCAATGTCTTGCCTTCCCATGCTTCTAATTCTTCTACATATGTAAGCGCAAGCTGGGATGCCGGTACAAAGGCTCTGATTCCTTCCAGATAAGTTACCAAACCACCATTTACAGCATTAGCAAGCTTTACTTCAAGAATGGTTCTGTTTTCCATATATTCTTTTAACTTGTCCCACGCAAGAACTTCTGCTGCTCTCTTCATAGAAAGAAGAATATTGCCCTGTCCGTCATCTTCTCTAAGTACCATGGCAGACACTTTGTCGCCAACTAAAATATCTGCTTTAATAGAAAAACGTGGGTCATTGCTTAATTCCTCTAATTTGATAATCCCTTCTGCATAATATCCTAAATCTAATGCAACTTCCGCTTCTGTTACACCAATTACAGTACCAGAAAGAATATCTCCTTCTCTAACCTTTTTGAAAGAACGATTAATCTCATCTTCAAAATCTGACATAGATAACATTTCTTCACTCATCTGCTTAACATCCTCTCTCATGGCAAGTCCTCTTGCCACTAATTTCGCACATTATTATACCATTTTTATGCTTTTTCATCAACTAAAAGCAGGAAATTTAGCTGTCTGCAATTTCTCCATACGCCTCTTTAGGCACCTTATAATAGGGCGGTACCAAAGCTTTTCTCAGTTCTTCATCCACATCGTCATCACTGTAATTTTTAATTTCATTATTAATGGACAACATCTTTCTATCCAGATAAGACACAATATCGGAACACTCCTTTAAGTCCCTGCGAATCCGCTCTGGTGCTTTGCCTTCAAATTTATAATAAATCTTATGCTCAAGACTTGCCCAAAAATCCATTGCAATGGTTCGAATCTGAATTTCCACCTTAGTATCCACCACTTCATTCGAAAGGAAAATTGGTACTGTTACTATCATATGATAACTCATATAACCATTTTCCTTAGGTTGTGTAATATAGTCTTTTATCTTTAATACACGAATATCCGACTGCCTTGAAATTGCATCTGCAATGGTGTAAATATCCGAAGCAAAGGAACAGATAATTCGAATCCCTGCCACGTCATTTACATACTTTACGATATTTTCCACATTTACCTCGCGGTTACTGTGCTGTAATTTCTTTGTAATGCTTTGTGAAGATTTAATTCTATATTTTACATGCTCAATTGGGTTATCCTTATGAGTCGCCTTAAATTCATCACTTAAAATGTCTATTTTTGTTCTGATTTCTTTCAATGCCGCATTATATAGCATCAGCGCATGAACCCACTCATCTGCCTCATTATAAAACATCGGTAACTGTACTTCCATGAAATCACCCTTCTTTCGTATAGTCTTTTCTAATCCCATCTCCTCATCGTATAGTCTATCACACTTCTGTGAACTTTTCGATAAAACTATGTGAAAGAATTATAAATTTTTTCTTACTTCCTGCTAAACCGATAGGTCACGTCAGCAAAAGAAATCAAATCTCCCAGCTCTACTTGTTCTCTTTCATTGGGCAAAAGACGCCTTCCGTTGATAAAAGTTCCATTGGTAGAATTCAAATCTGCCAGATAAAATTTCTCCCCCTCCTGCTCTAATTTGGCATGAAAGCGGCTGACATTACGGCTGTTAATTGCATAATCCACCTTTGTTTTTAAAGTACCAATAAAAAACGGAAATTCCAACACCATAATCGGCATATAAATCTCTTTTTGCTCTGGCTCCAAAATATATCCCCTTTCTCTTTGCGCCAGAACCACCGTGGCCTGTTCTGTATCATCTCCCTGGGCAGTCTGCTTCTCAACTTCTTCCTCTGCTTTTTTAGCAGAAGAAGCCTGTGCCCATTTTTCTTCCACTGGTTTAATATACTCTGTTTTCCTATCAATATAGGCTATTTTGTTTTTCTCATCCAGCAGACGCAGTAAAACAAACGCTTCCACCGCCCCCAGCACTCCTAACAAAATCGCCATTTTTCCAATCATAATCTGCCCTGTAACCAAATCAAAGAAAATACCTTTATTAGCCGCCAGTACTATTATTCCCAGGGAAATGAACACAGAAAGGACGCCGCCTGCCCATACCCATAGCGGATACCTTCTTTTTTCTTCCTCACTTTCTACTTCCTCTTCCATATCCTCAAGAAGCTTTTCCTGTTGCCTGATTTCCTCTTCTTTCCTTTCATATTCCGACAAGTCCTCTTTCAAACTCTCCTCATTGGTCAGGTACTCTAAAATCCGTTCAAACGTACAGCTTTCCTCTCTGCAAAGCTTATAAATACCATAAATCAGATAGACCGCTGTTTTGTCTTTATAATCCACCCTGTCCATCATATATTCAATCAAACGAAGCAGCTGTTCCCCAATTCGTTCCTCATGTCCCGAAAAATAAATTAAGCTTACGCCGGCTCCATCCAAATTCATATAAATATATTCCGGCTCCAAAACAAAATTATCTTCAAGCAACAAATATTCTCTGCTTCGTTTTATTGTCATTATCATTTCTGTCAAAATTGTTTTTATCTGATTTGCTCTTAAAGGCGTTTTACGAAACAAAATATCCATCGTCTGCTTTCCGGTAGTTTCATAGCAGTATTCTTTTTTATTATCTACAGCATGTATTTCCAATTCCAAAAAACCTTTTATTTTGTTATTGGCAAGCATTTTCATGCTATAATCCGTTCCTTCCTTTTCCTCCTTTAATACCAGATAACTTCTTTGCATATCTCTTCTATATTCTGGCTCAAGCATCTTACCTTTCTCCTTTTCTGCTACTCCCCTTGAAAAGCAGCTTCATTATTTTCTACGTATTTTTCAACAAATTCTCCATCCTCTCCATGTTCCACAAAAAGCCTCAGTCCCTCATAAATCCTCACCGATTCCTCTGGTTTATGTAAAATCCTTTTCCTCTCTAAAATAACCTGTGTTTCTTCCCCCAAAAACCTTTTGACCGGATTTAAGGACAGCCTTTTCTCCATGACTATCTTGATTTCTACTACAAAACTGTCCACCTTGCAGACAGCCTCCTTGAACTGAAAAACGAAAAATTTTTCTTCTAATTCACATTCCAAATACTCATATATTCTATTTTCCTCTTCCTTGTAACTGACGCCCTCTTCATATATGCTACGAAAATTTCCTTTTAAAAGTGCCCGCTCCATTACTGATTCAAGCCTTACTCTGTCGTGAAGTTCAAAAGTAAGATATAGTAATGCAAATAGTACAAAAATCACAATTGGCACAAGAAACGCTGCCTCTACTGTCATACTGGCACTTAATTTCTTATCAAAATATTTTTTTATATAACTTTTTCTTCCAAAATCCACTTTTTATTACCTTCCTGCAAAACACAATATAAATGATATCAATACAAAAGGCAGAAAGGGCATTTTGGTATTTAAGCGTATTCTTTTTCCTATCAGCAAAAACAGACTCCATACAAAGGATAAAAACAATGCCTCAAATAACAGAAGGAAATTATCTGCAACTCCAAGTGCCAGACCAGTCACCAAAAAAGCTGCACCATCCCCTTCTCCTATCTGTCCTTTTGTAAACCTGCTAACAGCAATAAGAACAAGTCCCATAACCATTCCCAAAAGCTTTTCTGTAGAAATTCCATTTTCAAAATAAAAATTCAGCAAAATTGCCACCAATATTCCCAGCATAAATATCCCTTGCGGAACCGCTCTTTCCTTTATATCCCACACGCTGATTATTACAAGAAAAAGAAATACTATAATTTTTTCTAATTCCATCATTTTTCTCCTAACCCTTCTATTCTAATAACATCTGGAACACTTTCTTTTTCCTTCCACCTCAGAATAAGGAACAAAATATATGGTTCTTTTTAATCCCGAACATGACAGCAAATTATGATAACGTTCTCCGTCTTTGGCAATATAAACCACTTCCTCTGCCTTATTACCTCCAACACATTTTTCACAGGCTTTATACCTGCTCCCACTTTGATTTCTTGCATCCTCTATCTGCCTTGCAGATATTATGGAAATAGATAATTTCAAATGACTACAGTTTTCGCTCAGATGATAAACAGAGCCATTTTCTGCCACATATACCATCTCCTTTTCTTTGGCTTCTTCTCTGTTTCCATTCTCCTCCTGTTCCTGGTAACACTTCATCACTTGTCCCACAAAAGCCCTCGTTTTAACTTTTTGCATAACCAGACTTTTCTTTTCTCCAAAGAAAGGAATCGGAAACCTTATCTGATATATGGCTGTAATCTCAATTTCCGACTTATTCTCCACACTCTCTGACAGTGTTACGGTAATTCCATATATGCCGCCTGTAATACATTCTGTGCAGATATTTTCTTTATCCAGATATTCATAAAATTTTTGCCTTACTAAAAACTGTTTTGTAACTTCTGAAAGTTCACTTTTCCCCATTACTCCCTCATATCTTGAAAGAAATTTCCCGGTCTCTGTAATACCACTTTGTACTGAATCCATCAAATAGAGAAACTGAAAAAAATATAAGAAAAACATGACTGCAAAAACAAAAACCGGCAAACCCAGGGATGCCTCTACCGTAAGAGATGCTTCTTTTTGCTTTTTCACCATATTACTAAGCTTTAATCTCCACATACCACTCCTCATCTGTTCTTTCGTTCTTTCCTGCGTATTATTTATTCCCTTTTTCCAGAGCCAATGAAAACACCCTTTTCTTTTACGAACAAGCCAAGAATCTGCTAATCCTAATCAACTAAGAAAAGTGTTCAAAGAGAGTGTCTGCATTATTTTATGATTGTTTTTATTTATTCTTTGATAGGAGCATTATCCAAAAATAAAAGAAAAGGGCATTTTCATTGGCTCTGTTTTCCTTATTTATAACAATAATTTTGAGAGCTCCGAATCCCGAAGTCATCCCCTGTGGTAGTAAGCAGATACCGGACACCAGGAAGTCTTACGAATTTCTCCTCCATACTAAATGTTACAGATACACCGCTTCCATAAATGCAATTTTCAAAAACAAATCCCGCATCATATCTAAGCCGTATGTTATCCTGTATCAGTTCCATAATTCCTCTTAGCTTCTGTGCTTTTTCCATGTTACATAGAAGAAAATAAAGATATTCTTCGTAGCAAAGACTTCCGGCGCAGATTTCTTTCATTTCCTCCGCCTTTTTTTGTACCAGTTCTCTTCCAAATACCAGTAATTCTTCATATCGAATCAGAAAAGTTGCTTTACTCTTAAATACAGGTATTTCTTTCCCCTGTAGAAGAGCTGCCGTATCAACAATAGCTTCCTCTGTTGCCCATGTCATTAAAATCAGATTTTGCGTAAGTAATATGAGCGGCTCCATACAGGTATACCCTGCCAGTGCAACAGCAGTTTCATAAGCAAGCGCTGCCTTTTCTCTATCCGTTCTAAGATACAGGTAATTCAAAATGGTTCTAAATGCTGTCAGTTTCTTAATAACCTCCTCAAGGTTATCTTTATCTGTAAGTTCACCACCAAGAAGATACTCCATTTCATAAGCAAGTCCCGTCTCTTTTTCACTAACTTGTCCTAAATAAGTGTTAAAATGCGTCTGTATGTAATAGGATAGCAGTACTCCTTCCAATGCTTCCTCCACCAAATTTTCCGCTTCCTGCATGCCATGGTTTAATTTCTCAACCTCATGTCGTAGTTTCCTCTTCTTTGATATTTCAGAAATATCCTTTACTACCAGCTCCAGCAACTTGTTCTCATATCCTGATGTCAAAGCTTCTGTAGGATCCTCCACTCCTCTTTTTTCACTTAAGAAATTATAATCAAACTGTAGTTGTTGTATCTGATACCCTTTTATCACACGCTTTAAATCCGCCAAACCACTAATATAACTGCTAATACCTTCTATTCCTCCAGACAAACCAATTCTTTTCATCTGGGTTATTTCTTTAAGTATCTCTATATTGCTTTTTAAAACCGACTCCATCCCAAGGACTCTCCCAAGCGATGAAGAACTATCTCCATTTTCTGCTGCTGCATAGCTTAAAAGACGTTCTATCTCCTCCTCAAAGACCCTCTGACTTTCGGCTGATAAATTCTCTTTCTGTTCTCCATAAATAGAAACAAACTCTTCTGCTTCCTTCCCAAAAACCGTCTGTTTTGCCCGAAGCTCAGATAGTATTCGTTGTGCTTTGTTTGCTTTTGTAAGTATTCCTTTTGTTGTCTCAATGAATTTTCCCTCCAAATATTTAAGTTTTATATAACTTCCTCCACCTGTTACACTTCTCCCAGCTTGCTTCGTAGTGTCTGCCGCACCACTTCCGGAATTTCCTTGTGCCAATGCTGCTTTCCTTGCCTCTTTTTCTATTTCCTCTGCCAAAAGCAGACTGGCTTCAGCTTCCATTTCTTCCAACAATACAACAGGATTTTGATAGGATTCCTTTAGGGACTTCCAGACAACTTCATGTCCAACCCCTACTGCATTTTGGCTGACTTGCGAATTGCAGAATTGCTTCACAAAATGGTCTTCTGTCTTAAGCAAGCCATTTTTCATCCATAAAAATCCGTGTTTCCCTACAGATATACCCTCTATGGCAGACATAAATTTAAGCATCTCCAAATTAACCTCTGCCATTTTCTCCTCGGCTTCCATCTGCTTCTCTATAACAGTCTGGCTCGCTTCTACTTCCTTCATGGTTTCTACCAGCGTTTTCTGCTTCCCTAAAAACAATTCATCCACCTGATATTTCTCATACGCTATTATTTCCCCACACAGAAGCTCACCTTCTTCCTCATCTGCCCTTACAATATCCGTAACCTGAACTTCGCTAATTTCCATATCCAAAAGATTCATGGTGGACATACCAAAAGCCTCTGTATTGTAAGTACTTTCCATATATCCTGATACACTATTTTTTATATACTCCTTATCCTTCTCTTCATTTGCTTCTCCCTCTAAGAAAAATAAATGATAATCCTCCCATAATGGGATACAGTATTCTGTATACAGACTTTCCAATGCATTTTGTACACTCCGGTCTGCAAAGCTTTCCCCCACTTGAATTCTCGCTGCCTCTAACGTAGTCCCTGTGAGAGCAAGGATTAGGAGAAAAACCACAGATAGAAATGCAGTGATTTCTCCACAAAGCATATTCTCTTTTTCTTTTTTATCCACAATTTTTCTCCCTTCTACCCACTTATGCCAGAACCATTTTGCAGTCTACCAACAAAATAGTATTAGCCAATAATACTTTTACTGTCATTCTTTATCTCTTTAAATGCATTTTCTACAATCTCTGTAATATTGTCCTTAAATATAAGTATGAGACCAATCAAAATCACCAGAATCAAAATTACCTCTACAATTCCGGCACCGGTTTCGTCCTGGCAGAATTCATTCCAAAGATTTCTTTTTTCGTTTAATACTTCTTTCAGTTTCTTATTCATATCTTACATCTCCTTTTTGTAATTCATTTTTATCTTTCACCCTCTGTTGCTGCTCTTCTTAAAAAGTCCACCCTAGAAATTCGAGAATGCAGGTATCAGAACAACTGCCAGTACAATTCCAAACATCATAAACATAGGAATTAAAAGTCTTGTGCCCGCTTCTTCTCCCAACTGTTTTGCCATTTCCTTTCTGTCTTCATAAGCCAGTTTTTCTTCTACTTTAAGAAGGGAAATCAAACCTCTGGAACCTTTTCGAAGATTTTGCGAAAGCAGGGTGGAAAATTTCAAATAAGGCGGCAGACGAATACGAGTACCAAAACGACCAATGGCATCTACTTCCGATACACCATTTTGAATTTCTCTCCAGGTAATTGTCATTTCTTCATACAAATACCGCTGTCTTTTGTTTCCAGCCTTTTTGTGATTTTCATACTGCTCAAGCATCTTTTTCCACGCACCGGTTATGGTCATACCTGCACTTAACAGCAGTGTAAACTGGCTAATCAGTCCGGGATAATCAAGAAGTAATTGCTGCTCCCTTCTCTTTTCCATACCTTCTAATTCTTCCTTTAATGCAATCCCCCATATAAGAACCGTTGCCACAAGGAAAAAAATAATCCCTTTTCCCTTCTCTTCCTTTTCCTCTGTATACACCACTTCCATACCATCTATTTCTTTTGGAAGCACCACTTTCTCTTCTTCCCGCGATGCATTAAATGCACGTTCCAGTTCTGCAAAAAGGTTCTTTCGAAGCCTTTCCTGCACGGATAATTCTTTTGATTTAACCCGCAGGCCAATGGTATGACTCATCTTATATTCTTCATAAGTAAATATTGCTGTCAGTAATACAACCCCATCCTCTTCTTTCGCAATATCCTGATTTACTTTTCCTGTACGGCTAACCCTGTCATCATCATCACTCTCCCATCGTATTGCAATGGGTGTATCCATAAGATATTCCGGTAAAATCAAATCTTCTGTTATGGAATCCAAAGCCAGATTTTCCCCTAGAATACGCTGCTCTAGCTCAGGAATTGTTTCTTTTATGAGATTTTCAAATTCAGATAAAGTATATTTCTCCGGCTCAATCTGCAAAGTAAGTGCCTCAGTCCCCCATTCTGACTCTTTCATTTCCACATTTACCTCTACCTCAAAAGCTGTTTCATTATGAGCCGGCCTTTTTATTACATTTCCTTCCTGTAAAACAGATTCCCCTCTGACACTAAAAAGCAGCACCAACATTAATAACACTACACCGCCAAGCATTGCACCAAGACGAATAAGCCACTTTTTTACATACTTTTCAAATACCTTATCCGTCTCCTCCAGCGGATACAGCCTTTTTAATCTTTTCTTTAATTCTCCCGGTAGTGACTTCTTATAGTTCAATGTTTACAATCCTCCCTGCAAGTTCATAGGCAGTTACATAGATTACCAGCAAAATAGTCATAACAAATCGTCCTGACAGATTGCCATACAACGGCGCTAAGAGTTCTCCAGAAAACAATTTTAAATATGCAATGATTCCAAGAGGAACCGCCGCCATAATATCTGCTTCCATTCTTTTTGCTGCTGTCAGGGTTCTGATGTGTCGCTTTACTTCAATCTTATCCTCAATATTCTCTATGGCAGCACCGATAATTCCCAGCAAATCGCCTCCAGTTCTCTTACACACGGAAAACACCTCTGCAAACATTTGAATATCTTCCACACCACTTCTTTTCGCCAGATCCTGTAACAGACTTTCCACGGTTTCATTCATTTGAAGCCCTTTTATAATTCCTTCAAATTCTTTCACAATCATAGTTTCTTCGTTATAGAGAATCTTCAAATCCCTGACAGAAGCCACAAATCCATTTTCTATGGAATATCCGGCATTCAATGCTGATGCCAGTGCCGTAAGCCCCTCCCTGAATTCCAGATTTAACTTCCATTTTCTCTCTTCTATTTTCTTTCGCTTCTGCTTTTCTACATACAAAACACTAAAGGGTATCCACAAGATACTGATTAGAATACTTTCATAAAACAAATAAGATATGCTGAGAAATAATAGAATTCCTACAGATAAATGCGTAATATATTCCTCTTTCGAAAAAGTATACGTTTCATAGTCTATGACAGTGTGATTCCTGCCCTCTCTAATTTTTCCTGATTCATTAATTTTCCTACTGGCATCAGTTCGCCACAAACCCTTCCATCTTTGGTTCCGGTCTCTACAAACTGATACAATGGATTCAAAATAAATTCTCCCTCTTTCCACGTCTCCACCTCTGTTATTTCTAATACCCGTCTGGATTTATCACGAAGCCTTCCAAGATGAACTACAATATCAATTGCTGAAGCAATCTGCTTTCCTACCGCTGCAAGTGGAATCTCATGATAAGATAACACTAGTGTTTCCAAACGATTTAGCATATCCATGGCACTGTTGGAATGTCCTGTTGAAATGCTACCATCGTGCCCCGTTGACATCACCTGAATAAGATTGGCTGCTGCCGCCCCATCTCTTACCTCTCCCAAAACAATTCGGTTTGGTCGCATTCGCAATGCAGGTTTCAGCAAATCCTCTATGAGAATTTCATTTTTTCCTTCCACATTTGCATTTCGAACTTCAAGACTAACCAGATTGGGAATTTCTCGAAGCTGTAGCTCTGCCGAATCTTCAATTGTAATTACACGCTCATCTTTGGGAATATAATTGGATAATACATTTAGAAATGTTGTTTTCCCAGAACCGGTTCCACCACTGATAAAAATATTGTAACAGCCCTCGACTAATTTTTTCAGAAGCTGTGCCGCTTCTTCTGTAACAGAGCCCATTTCAATTAAGTCGTTCATCGTTATTGGCTCTGCCGGAAACTTACGAATCGTAACAATTGGTCCATTAATGGCTACCGGAGGCAGAACCACATTAATACGGGAACCATCCTCCAAACGGGCATCTACTATAGGATTTGTCTCATTTACAATGCGATTTGCCTTTGCTACCATTTGCTGAATAATATCCTCCAGCCTCTCCTTTGAAGCAAATTCTTTATTACAGAGAAATAACTGCCCCTTTTTTTCGATAAAGATATTCTGATATCCATTTATCATAATTTCCGTAATCTCATCGTCCTCTATCAATTCCTGTAGAATATCAAGCCTTCGCATACTGTTAAAAACTTCTCTTCGAAGCCTTTGCTTTTCCGCTAAAGAGATATATTCCTGCTTTCCAGCCTTAAGAATTTCCCCATCAATAATATGAAAGACTTCTTCATCCTGAATTTCTCTTGTTAGTTCTATCTGTCCGAATACCGCTTCTCTGATTAAAGCGAATTTTTCTTTATAAGTTCCCATACATACTGCCCCATCTTGGTCTTATCCATTTTATTTACATCAAATTGTCCGCGATAAATCTGCTCATCAAAGGGAAGCTCCACCTTCTTGATTCTTTGATACAGAGCACTGCGATTTGTAAGCTTCATGCTTTTCTTAAGACAGTTTTCCTTTCTCAAAAAGTTCCTGTTTAAAAACTCAGGCATATAGATTTTATGCATCTGCTCCAGCAAATAAAACATTGTAGGATTCCAGCATCCAATATCAAAAATTATGATTTCATAGGGTGTATTTTTACATAGTTCTTTAATAAAGAACTCCATATCTTCTTCCGTCACATCCAGCAATTCTTCATAGTAGTCTGGCGAGAAAATACAGTCTAAATGCCCTCTCTTTTCTGCCATTAATGTAAGACCAGAAAGACACCCTTCTTTTCTCTGTCTTACCCAGTACAAAATATCCGACAGATTACCACGAATATTCTCCTCCGCTTCAAAGCTGGAAACCAGCTCCATTCCTATATATAGGACTCTCCCCGACTCCGAAAGTGCCTGTCCCAGTGCCATAGAAAATAGTGTCTTTCCACTTCCTCCAAATGGTGAAAAAACGCCAATAAGTGTTTTGCTCTGTGCCGTCTCCACCAATTCCTGCACATACATTGCTGCAGTACCTGCATAACAAAGCGCAATTTCCTTTACCAGCCCTTCCATCGACTGATATTTATACAAATAGGGATATTCACTTCCCTCCCGAACCATTCCATGCTCTGACAACAGCATAATATGTTGAATGTGGTCTTTTTCAATTGCTTCCACTCCAATAGTTTCTCCAAGCAAAAGCACCTCTATTTTGGTTTCCTCTAAATATTCCTGAAGGCTTATAAGGTTTGTAAATACCCTTGCTTCCAGAAAAAATGTCGCATCCTGATTCAAATACTGCATCAATCTGCAGGCATACATCGTATCCTTATCATAAATTGCTAAAATCCCCTGTCTCAAAAAATTCCCCCTTTGTATTCTATATGTCCCCAATCGACCATCTGCTATTTATTATAAATTCTCTAAAAAAATGAAATACCTATAAACCGGCACCCCACAAATCCAATTAAAATTGCAATTGTAAAATGAATAACGGGTTCTCTTCCATCCCTTTCTGATTGATAATAGCTTATAATCTTTCTTTCCTTACATTGACTTGAAACAAAACCTGCAAGATATTGCAGACGATTCCTAAAACCACCGGTCTGTACCAACCGGATAACAGATAATACCCCTCCTGCTAAAAAAGCAAGAATCATGGTATTTATGATAACTGGCAGCCCATACATGCCACCGATTATAGAAAATAACTTTATGTCTCCCGCACCCAGCACCTTATAGCGAAACAACATCCATAAAAGAATAATCGGTATCGCCGCCCCTAAAAACCAGACTATAATTCCTCTCACTCCACATTCCATGCTTCGAAATATAAGTCCTGTCACAATCCCCACAAGGACAATGCCATTCTTCACTTTATAGGAAATACAGTCACTGCATACTGCTGTAAACAGAAGACCACAAGAAATAAAATCTTTAATGGTTCTCCTCTCCTTTGTTGTAGTGACGCTATCTTAACACAAACGTTTTTTATCTGTCAACAAGTGAAAATCACCATTTTTCTTTTTTATTTTTGTTACTATTTTACAAACCGCCTACCAGTTGCAACACAAAAAGAAGTACAACTCCAGGCATTCCAAGCACACCTAAAATCGCTACAGTCCATGCATTTAAGCCAACTTGCAGACTTATCCCCATCAACTGTACAAATTGATTTAAAAAATACGTACAAATTATGCCAAACACCATTCTGTATACAAAATTTATTAACACTTCTATTATTTTCATCTCCATCATTTCCCCATTTATATTCTACTTTCATTCCGCTCTCTTAGTTGCATTTTATAAAATCAACTTGTCTTACTCTAATATATTTTATAATTCAAAAATCATTCCATATTTTGAATACTTTTCCAAATCAAAGACTATACTATATTAAAAAAGATTTGAACCACATCCACTTGGCACATATCAAATATTTTATAGGACATAAACTTTAAATCAATGGAGGCATACCTATGTTTATAAAAAGAAAATCCTTAAAAGAATTGCGCGAAGAACAATTACTGGAAGATATCCGCAAAACCAAATTAGCCTTAGACACGGCACATTCAAACTTTGACAACGCAATCGACCCAGACTTAATCGACTGCTGTATTTATGAGCTTAATGCCACCCAGAAACGATATGCGTTTTTACTGAAGCAGGCGGAGGAGATTATTTCATAACTTTAGATTTGTTGGGCTGACGCCTTGGCAAACGGAACACTTTGAACGGACGGACTTTCTGCGGTGGCTTTTATGATATGACTTTGATTTCGAGGAAGTCTTTGAAAAAAGAACAAAGTAGATATATTTTACTGGCAACCTTTCAAACTAAAGTAAAACTTAATACTTTCGAATTTTGCCTCTATTGTGCGGTTCTTTCGTCGACTGGCTTGCACTTTCGAGCCTCGCGTAGCAAAAAATCTTCGACCATGACTTTCTAACAGAATTGTA
>CAZRLE010000003.1:0-28800 GCA_964600705.1 uncultured Lachnoclostridium sp.
GATAATGCTCAACTTGCTTCTGTTTATAGTTCATTGGACAACCTTAATGCATTTGCAATTTAAATAAATATAATTATATAATTTACAATTTGAAGTCTAACTCATCAAACAAGAGCCTGCCCAATGGGCAGGCTCTAAAGTAACTGTTATGCAGTTATCTAATTATACACCAGCGTATGATGAGAATCCACCATCGATAGGAAGAACTACACCTGTAATGAAGCCAGCTGCTTCATTATTAAGAAGGAATAATAATCCGCCTAATAATTCTTCTGATTCACCAAAACGTCCCATTGGAGTTGCAGCAAGAATCTTACCTGTTCTAGCTGTTGGTGTTCCATCTTCATTAAATAATAATGCTGCATTCTGTGCTGTAGAGAAGAATCCAGGAGCGATACCATTTACACGGATACCCACTTTAGAGAAGTGAACTGCAAGCCACTGTGTAAAGTTGCTAATAGCTGCTTTAGCACCTGAGTATGCAGGAATCTTTGTAAGTGGTGTGTAAGCGTTCATGGAAGAGATGTTTAAGATGTTACATCCTTCTCTACCAATCATATCCTGAGCAAATACCTGTGTTGGAAGTAATGTTCCAAGGAAGTTTAAGCTGAATACGAATTCAACGCCACCTTTATCTAAATCAAAGAAAGATTTTGTATCAGCTTCGATATCGCCAACTTCAAAATATTCTTTATCTGTACTTGCTTTTGGATTGTTACCGCCAGCTCCATTGATTAAGATGTCACATGGACCTAAATCTGCTAATACTGCTGCATGTACTTCTTCTAATACTGCTTTATCTAATACGTTAGTAGCATAAGCTTTAGCAACGCCGCCTTCTGCAACAATTTCATCAGCGATAGCCTGAGCTGCATCTTTATTTAAGTCAAGTAAAGCTACTTTTGCGCCTGAAGCTGCAAGCGCTCTTGCGAACATACCACAAAGAACACCACCTGCTCCTGTTACAACTGCTACTTTTCCTGTTAAATCTGTCTGAATTGGTAATTTCATGGGAATCTCCTCCTTAAAATTATACATTGTTTATATTATAGTTTGGGAAGAGCTATTACTCTTCCCAACTAAAAACCAACTGATTCATTACTTATTTAGCGCTCTTTTCGATTGCTTCCCAAAGACCATTTAAGTAAGTAGCGCCTAAAGCACGGTCATATAAACCGTAACCAGCTCTACCTGTTTCACCCCAGATCATTCTTCCGTGGTCTGGACGAACATAGCCTTCGAAACCATTGTCATAAAGTGCTTTTGCAATTGCATACATATCTAATGTACCGCATGTAGAAAGGTGAGCTCTTTCTTCGAAACCATTTTCGAGAACTTCTACGTTTCTCATATGAACGAAGTGTACTCTGCCCTGTGCAGCATATTTAGCAGCCATCTTAACTACATCGTTCTTTCCGGAACATCCTAAAGAACCTGTACAAAGTGTAATACCATTGTGTTTGTCATCCACTAATTTTAAGAAACGGTCTAAGTTTTCTTCACATGTGATGATTCTTGGAAGACCAAAGATGCTCCAGCATGGATCGTCTTCATGAATAGCCATGTTAACATCACATTCTGCTGCAACTGGAATAATCTTTTCTAAGAAATATTTAAGGTTGTTCCATAAATCATCTTCTGTCATTGCATTGTATTCTGCAACTACGTTCTTTAATTCTTCTCTTGTGTAGCTTGCATCCCAACCTGGTAATGTTAAGTCGCTATCGCTTTCCATTGGGTTAACTGCATCTACCTGTTCCTGATAGTATACTAAAGATGTAGAGCCATCAGCAAGTTCATGGTCTAACTGTGTTCTTGTCCAGTCAAATACTGGCATGAAGTTGTAGCAGATACATTTAACACCTGCTTTAGCAACTCTTCTGATATTTTCACAGTAGTTAGCGATATACTGTTCTCTGGATGGTTTACCAAGCTTGATATCTTCATGAACTGGAATACTTTCGATAACTTCGAAATTAAGTCCTTTGTCTTCTACCTGTTTTTTAAGTCTTGCGATGGATTCTTCTGGCCATACTTCACCTACAGGTACATCGTAAACTGCTGTTACGATAGAGTGCATACCTGGAATCTGACGGATATTGTCTAAAGTTACCTTGTCGTCTTCTCCGTACCAGCGGAAAGAAAGTTTCATTTTGCTCATAGCTATTCTCCTTTATCTCGTTAATTTAAGTACATATTGTGACTTTTCTCTATAGAAAATGGTTCCATTCCCTACATAGATGTCCTATGAAAACATTATAACACAAACTCCTGCTTGTATACAAGTATAAATTGATAAAAAATTACATTTTTCCAATAAATTTTCAAACTTTTTTATCTAAATTGTACATATTTTTCCAAAAATTAGAAAAAAGGAACAGTTTTTTCTGTTCCTTTATCACTACGCAGTTATTTTTTATAAATAAATATTTCCATTCTCATCCGGCTGTATTGGAATAGCAATTAACACGTCAATTACAACCAATGATACCGGAAAACCTGTCCAGCATGTTAATAAATAAAGAAGTCCCAAGCCATATTGCTTTGTATAGAAACGATGCGCCCCCATCCAACCAAGAAGAATAGACATAATAATATATTTTTTCTTATTTACAAGAACCTTTTCTCTGCCTTCTCGCCTATCAAAGAAATTAGTAATGAACTTTTTCACACCTTTTTCTTCTTCTTCTATACCATACTCTTTTCTTAACTCATTTAATTCTGCCTGAGCCACAGCAATTTCACCTATAAGTTTATCTTCTTCTTCTTTTTTTCTTCTTCTTTCTTCTTGTTTTAAGCGCTTGCGTTCCTTATAGGAAGGATATCTTTTTTCTGTAACTGCCTCTGTTTCTTCTACTACAGCTTCCACTGCTTCTTCGTTTATTCCTTCTTCCATATTACCGGTTACAGAATCTTTTTCCATCTGTTCTGACATAAATATGCTCCTTTCACAATAAACTATTTCTATATTTTTATTTTCTCTCAATAAACCAAATTATATAACATTACACTTTAACCACTAACCAAACCCATGGTTAAACTGTAACATCATATAATAGTACAGGCGCTGGATTCCTCCAACGCCTGTTAAATTTTAATGTAAATTACATTCTAATACGTAACAATTATTGCTGCTGAGCTTTTGCTTTGATTGCAGCGATTTCTGTCTGAATTTCTTCCATCTTTTCTTTAGAAAGTGGATAGAATTTCATAGCTACTACGTTACAAGCATTACCAAGGATTACAGAACCATGTAATAACAGGAGTGTTACGATAAATGTTGTCTGTAATAATTCTGGGTTACCAGCTAACATTTCAGCATGGCTTAAGTCTGGTAAAGAATCTTTAAATCCAACTGCTGCAAATGCGATAGAGATAAGCATTGGAGCAAAGGAAGAAATAATCTTATCAACGAATGAGAATAATGTTCCCATTAAACCTGGTACATACTTACCTGTACGATATACTTCGTAGTCAGCACAGTCAGCTGTCATAGGGATAACGATGTTACCGGAAAGACCGGAGAAACCACCGAATAAAATCTGAAGTACAAGGTAAGCGATTGCAAAGAATCCCCAGTTAATGCCACCAGCTCCATTACTGAATGACTTGTAGTCACCAAATAACCAAAGAACGATTAATAAAGCGTTAGTGATGATACCACCCCAGGAACCGATAATCATAGCTGCTTTCTGTCCTAAACGAGTAGCAAGACCACCTACACCAAGCATCATAAGAAGCATTGTAGGGATAGAAGTCATACCTGTTACTGTACCACTTAATGCATAGTCACCGATGATAAGACCGAATAATACGATGTTCATTACGGCATTACCCTTCATCTGCATAGCCAACTTATCTGTACCAGCAGAGATAACGAGCATCTGGATCGCTCTGTTGTTCTTTAATGTATCCCAGTAATCTTTGAAACCGACTGTCTGAGGTGCACCTGTACCGAAGAATTCTGGTCTATCCTTTGGAGCGATAGAGAATACAGCGATACACATAAATACAAATGATAAAGAAGCAAATAACATCCATAATTCATGGAAGATAGCTGGGTCATTTGTGAAACCGCCGTACTTGTTACCAAGGTTAGCAGCGATCATCGCCATAACTGTAAATAAAATTGTGTTGTAGATACCATCAAAAATAGAGAATAATGGTCTCTGTTTTGGATCGTTTGTCAAACATGTCTGAGCAGACTTTGTAACTACACACTGTGCTGTGTATCCTAAGTAGTAAATAGCGGATACGATAACGAAGAAGATGAATCTAACACCTTCTGGTAACTGATGTGTTACGTGGAATAAAATATAAGATGTAATACAAAGGATGATGTTACCAACAACGATAAATGGTCTGTTCTTACCCCATTTAGTGTTTGCTTTATCTACCATCATACCTACTACAGGGTCAGTTACACCGTCCCAAATTCTCATCATCATAGAGAAAGAACCAGCTACAACTGTAGTAACGCCTACCCATCCTGCTAAATAGTAAGCTACATAGTTCATTAAGAACATGTAAAGGTTTGTAGATGTGTTATTCAACGCGAAGCCTGCAATTCTCCATAAAGGAACGCGATGAATACCATTTTCACCATAGTACTTTGAAGTGTCCATTGTGAGTCTCTCCTTTTCTCATATTAGTTTATTTTCCTGTTTTATACAGGATTCGTTACTTTTTGGGCACAATTCTTGCGCCTTCATGTATCCTAACTATATCACCACTTGTATACAAGTGTCAATGACTATTAAGTTTTTCGGTATTATTTCTAAATTTTTCGTAAATTTTTGTGCATTTTCGACAAGGTCATTGTCACTCATTTCCAGTAATTATCTTTCAAACTCCAGAAATTGTCGCAAATCAATGCACAATTACTAGGCACAATGTCCTAGTTTTCTGTCTAATTACATATTACTAATCCAGAACAAAATATTGGCCACATAACCTACCAAGCATATCTTGAAAGCCTCTGGAAGCTTTAATGCCTGAACAACTCCTACCACTGTGATAACAAGTGGGATAGCCACTGCTACAATCTTAGGTACTGCCGGTGCACCTGTACTCATTCCTTTAAACTGTGTCGCAACAGACTCCGGTAATATCATCCAGCTAATAATTGCCATAATAATTCCAATGAGAACCGCACCTGCCGCTAAAATCATTCTTTTGTTATCCGGCTGACTGTTGCTCTTTGGTGCCTGTTTCACATTCGCCTGTACCGGCTGTTTGCTTGCTATTTTCTTTGCCATTGTCTTTCCTCCTGTAAGCTGCTTTGAATATTTACATTCCTTCTACCCTATCCCTGTCTATTCAGACAGAGATAGTTTTATTTAACCTTCATATTACACCACTTGTATGCATGCCGCAATCTCTTTTTGCGGTTTTTGTGGAATATACACAATATTCTTTCCTATTTTTTGGGACTTTCCGCTTGTATACATCACTTGACGTCTACTCTTTTGGAGGAGTATAATGTTGATGAAGTTTACTGATAGTCATTTGCATTTTTTATATATATAGGTAGCTTCTATAGAAATATCAAATACTTTTTTGAGAATCTTGAGAAAACAGACAGAATATTATAAGCTATAATAATGAGGAGATTGTTATGGGAGGCAGGTCAAAATACGCTACGTCCGAAGCAGTGTATCAGCAGTTAAAAGAGCAGATTCTTCATCTGGATTTACCACCGGGTTCTGCTATCAGCGAAACGGACACAGCCAGCCAATACAATGTATCACGCACCCCGGTACGCGATGCGTTTAAGGCACTTGAAATGGAAGGGCTTTTGGAAATCCAGCCACATGTAGGAACTTTTGTTTCCTTAATTGATTTGAATGAGATTTCTGATATTCTATATATGCGTGAGGTGTTAGAACATGCGGTACTTCGTGATTTATCCATGCACTTTACCCAGTCCCACCTCTTAAAATTTAATATCATTTTAGAGAATCAGAAAAACTTACTTGCTTCTGATTTGGATGAGATTAGCGTAAGCAGGGAATTTATCAAACTGGATAATGAATTCCATTCATCTTTGTTTGAACTGGCCGGCAAGAGGAATGTATGGTTATTCCTTTCCCTTGTAAACCAACAATACGAACGTTTCCGTACTTTTATTAACCGTACCGGCAAGACTAATCTGGAGGCTTTGTATGAAGAACATTGTGTCATTTTAGATTCTATTTCCAATAGGGATTTAGATAAACTGAGCAAAACGATTACGGATCATATCTATGGCGGTTTTAATCGAAGCTCATCGGTAATTTGTAATTACCCTTCTTATTTTAAGACATTGAAGTAATTTACACATTATAAAAGGAGGACTTTCTTTATGAAGGCATTTATGGACAAGGACTTTTTACTTTCCACAGATACAGCAAAAGCTCTGTATCATAACTTTGCAGCTCCAACAGTAACTCCTATTCTGGATTACCACTGTCACATCAATCCACAGGAAATCGCTGAGGACCGTCATTTCGAAAACATCACTCAGGTTTGGCTTGGTGGTGACCATTACAAGTGGCGTCAGATGCGTTCCAATGGTGTAGATGAACGTTACATCACTGGTGATGCTCCTGACAGAGAAAAATTCCAGAAATGGGCTGAAACCCTTGAAAAAGCAATCGGTAACCCATTATACCACTGGAGCCATCTTGAATTACAGCGTTACTTTGGTTACTATGGTGCTCTCAATGGCGAAACTGCTGAAGAAGTATGGAATATCTGCAATGAAAAGTTACAGAACACCTCCGCTCGTCAGTTAGTCAAGGATTCTAATGTTACTTTACTTTGTACAACAGACGACCCAGTTGACAGCTTAGAATGGCATGCAAAGATTGCAGCTGACGAAACATTTGACGTTCAGGTGCTTCCAACTTGGAGACCGGACAAAGCTATGTACATCGAAAAAGATACTTTCGTAGATTATATTGGTGCTTTAGCTAAAGTAAGCGGTGTTGAAATTAAGACTTTCGAAGATTTAAAGAAAGCTTTAGTTATCCGTATGGATCACTTTAAAGCACATGGCTGTGTTATCTCTGACCATGGTTTAGAATATTTAATGTACCGTGAAGCAACTGCTGAAGAAGTAGAAGCTATCTTTGCTAAGAAGATGTCCGGACAGGCTGTTACAAGAGAAGAAGAATTAAAATATAAGACAGCATTTATGATTTTCGTTGGAAGAGAATACAACCGTCTTGGATGGGCTATGCAGCTTCACTACGGCGTAATCCGTGACAACGACAAAGCTCGTTTTGCTAAATTAGGACCAGATACTGGTTTTGACAGCATCAATAACTATGCTCCTTCTACAGAAATGGGCTTCTTATTGAATGCACTTGCTTTAACAAATGAACTTCCAAAAACTATTTTATACTCCTTAAACCCTAACGATAATGCTGCTATCGGAACTATGATTGGATGTTTCCAGGATTCTACTGCAGTTGGCAAGATTCAGCAGGGTAGTGCTTGGTGGTTCAACGACCATAAGGTAGGTATGACAGAACAGATGGTTTCCTTAGCAAACTTAGGATTATTAAGCAACTTCGTTGGTATGCTTACAGACTCCAGAAGTTTCTTATCTTATACAAGACATGAATACTTCCGTCGTATCCTTTGTGAATTATTAGGAAATTGGGTTGAAAATGGTGAATATCCAGCTGATATGAAAGCATTAGAAAAGATTGTTAAGGGTATTTCCTATAACAATTCTGTTGCTTACTTTGGATTTAATTTAGAACAGGTTAAATAACTTTTGAATGGAGGATTTTCCCATGGTAGATAAGAATTGTGCTTATTGTATGGAAGGCGAACTGGTTGACGCTTTTGGTATTAAAATTTGCGAACTTCCAGCTTCCAAAGTTTATTTATTCAAAGAACAGAGCCACAAAGGTCGTGTTATTGTAGCTCACAAAGACCATGTAAGTGAAATGGTTGAGTTATCTGATGAAGAACGTAATGCTTATTTTGCTGACGTTAACCACGTTGCAAAGGCACTTCACAGTGCATTCCATCCACAGAAAGTAAATTATGGTGCTTATGGAGATACAGGTCATCACCTTCATTTCCATTTAGTTCCTAAATATACAGATGAATTTGAATGGGGCGGCGTATTCGCTATGAACCCACAGCAGAAATTCTTAACAGAAGAAGAATATGCAGAATTAATTGAAACAATTAAGGCAAACTTATAATATTAAGCTTAAAAGCTCCGAAATGATGGATTTCGGAGCTTTTCCTTTATGGTATTTTTAAATAAACATTGTCATATAAACAGGAATATACATAATTCCATCCTCGTATTTTAAATCTTTTGTATAAATGATATATCGGTCCTGCATTTTAAGCTGATATTTCTTTATCAGGTAATCAAATGATTTATGCGACTTATAATTGGAAGATTTCACTTCGATTGGGCATATTTTTTTCTTTTTTACTGTAATAAAATCAATTTCATATTTCTTCTCTCGTTCACTTGTCTCTGGTTGATATAAATATTCGTGAAAATACAGCTCATGACCAGAAGCACGAAGCATTTGTGCGACCATATTTTCTAAAATCATTCCTTGATTGATGCCCAAATCGTTAAAAATCAATGCCTTATACAAATCATTGTCTGATTCATCCTGATACATCATTATTTGTGATACCAATAATCCGGTATCTCCCATATAAAGCTTAAAGTTGCTTCTATCTGAAAAAATTTCCAATGTAACCTCAGGCTTTGTGACATTAATACACTCATTGCCAATCATTGACTTTGATATAAAACTAACCGCATCTACATAGTTCTGATAACGAGCGTTCTTATCGACCAGTGAAAACTTAAAATGCGAGTTTTTGTTTTCAAGCTGTTCTGGAATTGTCTTATATATTACAGAAGCCTTTTCTCTATTCTCATCATCATATTTTGCCAAATCTTCCTCATAAAGCCGCAAAATATTACGTTTGACAAAGTCAATCTGAGCAAACGTTTTTCCCCTGACATAGGCATCAACAGCCTGCGGCATCCCTCCGACTGCCATATAAGTCCGAAACGTTTTCATTACCTTTCTATGAACAGCATCTCCTAGTGGTTTTCTCCTCTCAAATGCTTCTTTGATTGCATCATAGGTAACCATATCCTCTATCGCCCACAAATATTCTTCAAAGTCCATTGGATACATTTTAATCTGATACTCTTCTGACGGAATAAGTATTCCATTTACATTCTTTTTAATTGAAATCAAAGAACCTGTTTCCATATAATCATATCTTCTATCTGCTACCAAATACTTAATTGCCTGCCTTGCTATTGGAAACATTTGTACCTCATCAAAAATAATGACACACCGCTTTCCTTTCAGGCTTTTCTTTTTCAACAAAAACAGGTTACGAAAGAAAGTATCTAAATCATCTATATTCTCTATGAAATTGTTCCTAATATCCGTATTTTCCTTTGCAAAATCAAGTATCATATAATCATCATACTCTTGTTTCGCAAACTCTTCTACTATTGTACTTTTACCAATACGTCTTGCACCTTCAAGCATTACTGCTGATTCACCTGCTGATAATTCTTTCCACTCTAAGAGCTTGTCATATACCTTTCTCTTAAATACCATGAAATCACGCCTTTCATCTCTTTCTAAGAGCTATTATATCACGAATTTGCAAAATGTATACAGTAGTTTTTTCACGAATTTGCAAAATGTTTTTATATGATTTTTCACGAAATCACAAAATGTTTTCCCTGCTTTTTTCACGAATTTGCAAAATGTTTTATCGTTCGGAGAACTTTCTTTTCTTCTTTGGATACTTTCAAAGACTCTATGATTTTTTGAATGGTTTTATTATAAGTAAAATCATCTAAATGATTTTGTTCACTCTTTAAATATTCCAATGTTTTCTCTGGAAATTTCACATAACACATAGACAAACACCACGCTGCTGCCATTTTTACATAGTAGGCTTCGTGTTGAAGATGATCTATACCATTTATGATTTCATCCACATGGATTTCTTCTATATAGTAGTCAAGCATCATAACAATAACAAAACGCAGCTCATATTCTCGATTACTCTTTAAATATGGAATAATAAAATCCCATATCTCATCCGGCTGGTCTTTGGCTATCTTTAATCCGGCACAAAAGCTGTCACAAACAGACCAGTTATCAATTTTAGGAATAAAATCAGAAATAAAATCTAACACTTCTTGTAATGATATTTTGCTTGTTTTCAACAAGCCAATTATCATCCCAGTCAACATGATTTCTTCAAAAAGAACCGCATCCTTTGAAATATCATATTGCCTGTTAAACTCCTCCACATATTCTCGCCAACACTCTTCTTTTACAAGCCGCTTTGCTTCTTTTCGAAGTAAAGGAAGTCGTACTCCTATCATTCGTTCTGTTCCCGGAAGAAGCCCGCTGCTAAACTTTGCATATTCCGGCTCTGCTAATTCAAATAACTGCTTCTGTACTTGCTGATATACTGACATTTTTTCAAGCCCCCAATTCCGCTTCCTTGTTCCTTGCAGTTCTTCCTTTTTAGTGGTAGAATAAATTATATCACATACTACACTTTGGAGGAAATCATTATGTTAAAGAACTTAAAACTGAGCTTTATTATTTCTTCTATATTATATATGGCACTTGGTATTGTTTTACTTGTCTGGAGGGATACTACCTTGAATGTCATCTGCTATGCCTTTGGCGGAATCACCTTATTTTATGGTCTTTCCCGACTGGCAAGCTATCTTGGAAATCGTGAGAATTCCTCTGTCCTTCAAGCAGATACTTTTATCGGAATTATTATGATTGGACTTGGTATCTTTCTTTTAATGAATCGCTCCATCATCCAGTCTGTTTTACCAATTATCCTTGGTCTGTTTGTTATCTTTAACAGTATTATCAAGTTACAGTATGGCTTTGAATTAAAGGGTGTGTTCTATGAAAAATGGTGGATTCTCTTATTCTTAGGTATTGTAACTGCTACTCTTGGAACCATTGTTGCTATTAACAAGTTCCCTACACCAGACATCTCTATCTTAGCTATGGGTGGTGTTTTGGTAGCTGACGGAATCAGTAATCTCTTCACGGTAGCCTTTGCTTCCTTTATTCATTGGCAAATGAAACGCTCTACAACAAATTTAGCTGTTGCAGGGGCTTCTTCCGATACCGAAATACTTGCAGAACACCATTCATCAACAGAAGAATACAGCAATGATGAAAATACAGCAATTGACAGCACAGCAGTTGACAGCACAGCAGTTGACAGCACAGCAGTTGATGACACAGCAATTGACGACACAGCAATTGACGACACAGCAATTGACGACACAGCAATTGACGACACAAAAGAGTCTGTGGATTAACCCACAGACTCTTTTACTGTTCTCTCGATTCTTTTACAATCTTCTACTTCCATTCTTCTTTTTCTATTCCTAAAAACACATTTCCACCTGCCATTAGGTTCTATGAATGGAACGATTGCCACATTTCGGGCATCTTACTTCAATTTTACCCTTTCCCTTTGGAATTCGAATGTTTTTGCCACAACTTTTACAAACAAAGATTTTGTGTGTCTTCCTCTGTTCCCATCGCATTTTGCTTAACTTCACAAAATCCAGATACTTTTTGTTCTCTGCGCTTCTTGCCCAGTAATCTCTGGAAAACATACGAAAGATATTGTATATAAGTGCCCCCATGGCAAGACTTACAACAAGCTGACTATCCAGTACAAGTCCTGCAAAATAAACTGCTAAGGCTGACCATGAAATTATCCGGCTTAATTCATCTGCTCCGTATCTTCCCTGCATAAACTGATTTATTTTTTGTTTTAATTTATTCATCTCTTTCCTCCCAATGCTTCAGACGAAACTATATGTTTAACAATCCTGAACCAGATTGTTCTAACTGCTGTTTTGCCTGTCTGATATGGTCAATTTCTTCTCTGTTAACTTTATCAACACGTAGTCTTCCTAACTGCTTTTCCAGTTCCTTTAAATCTTTTTTTACTTGTTTTTTCTCTGCCTTATCTATCTGTTTACCTGCTGCTTTTAATGCCTGATTTACTCTGTTAACAAGGTTCTGTGCTTCACCGGATAGTTCCAGTGCTTCTCTCCTTAAATTATCCTGTCCTGCATATTCACGGGCATCTCTCATTGCCTGCTCAATTTCTGCATCAGACATTCTGTCATCAGCCGTAATCGTAATAGACTGTTCTTTTCCCGTATCCAAATCTTTTGCCGATACTTTAAGAATTCCATTGGTATCAATGTCAAAGGTTACTTCAATCTGCGGAACTCCTGCCATTGCCTTTCGAATTCCCTTTAACTTAAATTTACCAATCCGCTTATTATCTTTTGCCATCGGACGTTCACCCTGCAGAACATGGATTTCTACACTGCTCTGATATGGTGCGGCCGTAGTAAATACTTTAGAATATCTGGTTGGAAGTGTAGTATTTCGTTCAATTAAAACTGTTGCCACACCACCCATTGTTTCTACAGCAAGACTCATTGGAGCTACATCCAAAAGCAACAGATTTTCTCCAGGCCCGGCTGTTACCAACGCATTACCCTGTAATGTACTTCCAAGAACGGCTGCTCCCATGGCAACACATTCATCTGGATTAATATTTCTGGAAGGCTCTTTGCCTGTCAAATATCTTACCTTTTCCTGTACTGCCGGAATACGGGTAGAACCACCTACCAGAAGCACTTTTCCAATTTCAGTAGCTGCAACGCCTGCATCCGAAAGAGCATTTTGCACCGGAGTTGCCGTTCTTTCAATTAAATCTCTCACCATTTCCTGAAATTTTGCTCTGGTTAAAATCATATCCAGATGAACCGTCTCCCCTTTTACCTGTGTTAAATAAGGAAGATTAATGTTCGTACTATCCGTAGACGAAAGCTCGATTTTAGCCTTTTCTGCTGCTTCCTTTATACGTTCCAATGCAACAATATCTTTTGATAAATCAATTCTATGTTCTGTTTTAAACTCTTTTACAATCCAATCCACAATTCTGGCATCAAAATCATCGCCGCCAAGATGATTATCTCCGGCAGTTGCCAATACTTCTATGACACCATCACCAATTTCGATAACAGATACATCGAAAGTTCCTCCACCTAAATCATAAACCATAACCTTCTGATTCTCACCATGATTTAAGCCATAAGAAAGTGCTGCACTGGTTGGCTCATTGACTATTCGAAGTACATTTAAACCTGCAATTTTTCCTGCATCCTTAGTTGCCTGTCTTTGAGCATCATTAAAATAAGCAGGAACAGTAATAACCGCATCTGTCACTGGTTCCCCAATGAAATCTTCCGCATCTTTTTTTAACTGCATCAAAACCATGGCACTGATAGTCTGTGGTTTATATTCTTTTCCATCAATACGAATACTCCAGTCTGTACCCATGTGGCGTTTTACAGAGCTGATAGTCCTGTCCGCATTGGTTGCTGCCTGTCTTTTTGCAATTTCTCCTACCAGACGTTCCCCGTTTTTCGAAAATGCTACTACACTTGGAATAGTTCGGCTTCCTGTACTGGTTGGTATAATAACCGGCGTTCCATTTTCCACAACAGAAACACAGCTATTTGTTGTTCCCAAATCAATTCCTATCACTTTTCCCATGTCTATCTCCTCCATTTGATATATCTTCAGCCCAATTCCTTTAAACCTGTTTTTTACTTTCTTGTGTTTTTATTAACAACAGAACATACAAAAGCACTGTGCCAGACATAAATTCAGACAGGTTCTTTCTATTCCGGCTGCATATTGTTCAAAATCCTGCTGGCTTGTACGATAAGCAGTTCCCGACTGGCTCATACTCTGCAATGCCTGCTGATATATTACATTTTCCGGTTCAAATTGGATTGCTTTCTGAATGAACTCCAACGCACGTATCTGATTGCCCATTCCAAAGTTTGCCAAAGCACTCAGATAATGCCAGCGTCCATTTCTGTTTACACTTACCACAGTATTCAAAACTTGAACTGCATACTGGTATCTGCCTTGATTTATATATTCAACTGCCTGACGGATTTCATTGCTGTCTCCCGGCATTACAGTTGGTTGCTGTGGCATCCTCGTCCTTTGTCCAAATCCAAACATAGTTTCAAAGTCAAAATCTTCAAATCCACCCGTTCCCTGTCTGTTTCCATAAGGATTACCCTGCGTATTTCCATATCCTCCATAATACCCACGACCTGCATTCTGCTGATAGGCCTCCTGCTGCCTCTGTGCATATTTTTCCGGATTGGAAAGCATATCATAAGCCTCATTGATTTCGTTCATTTTCTTTGCCGCCTCCGGGTCATCCGGATGCAAATCCGGGTGATATTCCTTTGCTTTTTTTCGATATGCTTTTTTTATTTCGTCCTTACTGGCGTCCTTTGATACCCCAAGGACACTATATGGATCACTAATCATTATTTCCTCACATTCTGCCGCTTTCAGCGGCTCTATACTAATTGACTCCAAAATTGTGATCTAGGATGTTTCATTTTCCTTCTTTGCAGCCTTCCTGTTGTATTGTAACCATACTCCACTATATAGAATATTTCTGATAATATGTTCATCCTGTACAATTGGCATTTTTTCAAATTCTGCTGTGGCACTGCCAATTATCATTGTAAGTATTTCTTCTATTTCCTCTGGTTGTTTTTCCATTTTAATCAATGGATTATAATTGTTCTTCTTGATATCTTTTTTATAATCCATGGCTGCATCCATTAAATAAATGAAACGGCCAAGCTCATATCCAAATTTCCGTAAAGATGCACTCCAAAAGTCCGTTTCATCATATACAAATAATTCCTGTAACATTTCTCCCGATGTATTGACTGCTGCATCAGGAATGGAATTTTCATCTTTCTCTATCTGACTGATTCTTTCAATGGCATCCGCCACTCCCTTACATTGTCTTGGATATTTCTTTTGTAACTCATTGTATTTCTTTTGCAGCAATTTACTATAACAATAAGCACCTGGCTTGTGTTCGTCTTTCCAATCATCCACGCACTTAAAATATGCAAGAAGAATGGTCATATCTGCTGCATAATCAATATACTTATTTTCTAAAATCGTTCTTGGCTTTGTTGGATGCACAACACATCGGATTTCTTTTTGGGAATCCTGTGGTTCGTAAAGAGCTGACAAAAATAATGCTAAGAATGTCATATCATAATTCAAACTGAAGCGTTCCAGTTCCCCAAACTGTCTTTTTAACGCTCTGCATACCCCACAATAAAATTCTTTGTAGTGAAGTATGTCTTCTTCTGTTAATTCACTTTTACTGCACACCACATATCCAAACATAATTTTCACTGTCCTTTATAATAATTCTTTCCTTTATTTCACATTTCGCTAAACTTATGGTATTTATAAAATTAACTTAAAATTTTGTCTCCGATTTTTTAAATTGCTACCGATTTTATCACTTATTTTTAAGAAGTCAATGGACTTTACTGTTTTTTAATACTCTTTTGAGGGAATTTAATTTTTGAAGAAAGGATTTTAGAAATAAAATGGTGTAACCCCATTTTAAGAGGTTACACCACACTTACTTAAAAGTTCTCTATCTTTTTCCCCACCAGACTTTTCGCCTGTCCATTTCCAAGCTTACTGGATACTGCATAGTGGGAATATTCATAAAATTTCTTTTCCGAATGAAGAAGTTTCTTATATAAAGAATCACCAATAATCAAATCATATTTATCCTGATTTAGCAGATCCTCAATCTCTTCTTCTGACTCTAAAAATTTGTCCTGCTCTCTGGCAAATTTCTCTTTCCATCCACAAATTCCTGCTACATCACAGATAATATCATATTCTGCTTCAATGGCATTACGGATAGACATAGATTGAAACTGTTCACCAATGATTAAAATACGACTTGCCGGCATCGTATCAAAATTCTTCTTTAAGTCTGATTGATTTGACTGAGAAGTATCTCTTTCCATAGACTGTTTCAATTGTTCCATCCAAATCTTAGAATACTTTTCACCAAAAGGAAGTCCTGTCACATACGGAATTCCATATTTCTTTTCCATATAATCTGCCAGTTCTGCTCCTGCCTGGGATACAACAATATTGCAGGCTCCATGCTTTAAATTGGCAATGTCTTTTTTCGCTACCTTTTTCCACAGAGAAACATTCATTTTTAGCCCGTTTTCCACAAGAAAGCTTTCTAAATCCTCTAATGTGTTGCTGTGACCAAAATCCAACGGTGTTGCTCCCAATATATTTACACTGTTTTCTACCTTCCGGACCTCAGAGGTATCTTCTTCTAATATTCTGCAAACTACCTTTTTATAGACCATCTCCATACCCTGTGGGTAATAGCGAAGTCCTGTTGTCGAAAAACCAAATGCCATAATTCCGGTTCTGTTTTCAATTTCTGCTGCAATTCCTTCCATATCCGCACCAATTACCATTGGAACCGGACTTCCTACCAGCGCAATCATTTCCGGTTTTATATCTTCTAACGCATATAAAACTTTCTGAATTAATTTTTCGTCATCACCTAAGATAGCATCAATTTCACGAAGTCCTGAGCAGTAAATCGGCGCTCTGGAGTGAAACCATCTTGGCTCATCATAACCGGTATAGTTTCCTGTACAGCCAGAGGCATCGTGAATTACGGTAAGGGCATCAAACGGAAAGCTGGTAGAACACACTCCTGAATAATCCGGTGAAAATGGCGGTAATGTCATACATAATTTTCCCATCTATCTAAACCTCTACTTTATTTTCTAGATTTTTAAGTTTTCACAAACGCTAAAACTTGCAGAGCAAAAAACTACCATATCTGATTTTTTACTCTTTTAAACGACTAATCCAGCCTGCTGAATTACTTTTTCTAAATCTGCCACTTCATCAACAGACTGACAAAGCTTTTCCATTAACAGGCAGATACCATGAAAGCCGTACATTCCTTCATTCTGGAATACCGGTACTACATGAGGACTTCCAGAGATATAGGCAGCTTCCATACCTACGGAAATACTTCCTTCCAAACTTTCTGTGCCAGAAGCTTCACCTTCATTTTCAACCAAAATACCATTATTATCCTTTGCTTTCCATTTTTTTACGGTATCATGTTTATTGGCTTTGATAATTTCAATATCAGTTTCTTTTAAAAGCCACCGGTAAACTTCGCTGTCTTCATCCATATCTTTCACATAAACTCTGCTAATATTAAAACCATTCTCATTAAAGAATTTTGCCGCTTCCAAAGGCTTGCCAAAGGCAGAATAATCAATATAAATTCTGCGTTTTCCTATTTTTTCTCTGGCTGCTTCTATGGATTTCAGTGCCTTTTTCTCATATTCATCCATAATAGCTTCTATTTCAGAGTTTTTTGCTTCCATAGCAGATTTTTTACTATCACTTAATTCCCTGCCATTCCCAAACAGCTCTTCATTCCCATTTTCCTGTCCAATTTTCACAAGTTTATCAAACATTAATTTATAATTATCTCTGATTTCTTTCAAATCATAAGTAATATGCCCTTCCACATATTCTATACCCTGTGTACGTTTTAATAATCTTGCCGCTTTTTCAACCTTAGAAGATAATAAAAGGTTGAAATAATGGTTTCCCATATCTCTTAATTCTTCATAAGTGCTGTAATTCCCAATGTGGTGAATTTCTACTCCAAGAACCTTCATAATCTCGAAAATTTCACTTTTCTCATGAATCGGCACATAGTTTCCAAGCATATTAATGGCTGGTTTTCTTTCTTCTCCGCTCCACTCCATTAAGCTATAAACATTTTTCCATGTATTAACCAATGGAGGCTCATCCGAATCAGTTGCAATTGGGTTCATGTGCCCCATTCGAAACTGAACATCCGGATATCGCATAGATAATTCATCAATGACTGCATCACAATCTGTTCCAATCAAATCATCCAGACAGCTTACAAATACCAAAATTACTTTTGGACGTTTTGCCAGTCTTTTTAATAATTCTCCTACTGCTTCACAAATGGCATTATCATAACCGGAAATAATGTCACTTTCCTCTAAATAAAGGTAGGATAATCTATCCTTAAATCCCTGCTGTATGGCTCCTAACGCACCATGTCTTCCACAGGCAGACGGACAGACAAATAACTGATGACACTCTGGTATCAGCATGCCAATTCGCACCATTCCCCAGCCACCATGGGATGGGCAGGTGTATTCTAAAGAACCTCTACAACTCATAATTTTCCTCATTTCTGTAATATTTTTTGCATAATCAAAATTCCAGTCAAATTAATATCTTTACTTTTTCGTCGCTTCTAAAACACGTTTCGCCAAATCTCTGTATTCCATTGCCATAACACTGTCCGGCAATGCTTCGATTACAGTTTTTCTTTCATCTTCCGCAAGCTGTACTTCTCCGCTTCGCGGTAAGACTTTTACAATATTTGTTTCCATTTCTAATGCTGCCTTCTGAACGATTTCCAGCTCATTTTCAATTTTTCTGGAATTTAGGATTAAGCCGTTAAATTTGGCATAGCCTCTTGCACCAAAGCCTCTGACTGCACTGGCAATATTATTAGCTGCATATAAAGACATCATTTCCCCTGATGTAACTACAAAAACATGCTCTGCATAACCGCCGCGGATTGGCATGGCAAATCCACCACATACAACGTCACCTAATACGTCATAAAGTACCACATCAGGCTCATGCTCTTCATAAGCATGAAGACGTTCTAATTCTTCGAAAGCTGCAATAATTCCCCGTCCGGCACATCCAATTCCAGGAGTCGGACCGCCTGCTTCTACACATAAGGTTTTTCCATAACCTTTAAAAACAATATCTTCTAATTTAAGACTTTTTCCTTTTTCTTTAATCTGGTCTAATACGGTAGGAATTTTTCCATTTACCAGTGCTTCTGTTGTTACAAGATTTTTGGTAGAATCTGCTTTTGGATCACAGCCTACCTGCATGACTTTTAATCCCAAATCCGACAACGCTGCCGAAAGATTAGAAGTTGTGGTGGACTTTCCAATTCCACCTTTACCATATACTGCTATTTTTATCATTTTTTATCCTCTCTTCTATGCTGTATTTCACAAAAATTTATATTTCAATTTCTGTGTTTCCCTATCTTTCCGACAGTCTATTTTTATATTTTTAAACACACACCATTCAGACTTACATATTCATCGCTATACTGCTTCTCTAATGGAAATGGGCAGAATACCCCTATATCTTTCTTCACCAACTTCTACATCATAAATGCTGGCTTCTACATCAAAATACTGATGAATATTTTCTTTTGTAATAGCTTTATGGGACTCATCAAATACATAAGAGTTCCTTCCCAAAATCAACGTCTTATCCGTATACCGGAGTGCATGTTCCGGATAGTGGGTATTGATAATTACCGTTACATTTCGCTCCTTAGAAATTTTCTTCATAATTTCCAGAACCTTTAACTGATTTTTCATATCCAGATTAGACTCCGGCTCATCCATAATTAAGATATCAGGCTCTTTAATCAATGCTCTTGCAATGAGTACAAGCTGCAGCTGCCCACCGCTAATGCTGTTGCAGGAACGATGAGCCAGCTCTTCTAATTCCATTTCTTTTAATAATTCATAGGCTTTTTCATAGTCTTCCTTGGATGGTGTATAGCCAAACTTTACCTGCTGACTCAGACCCATTACTACCATATCCAGCACGGAGTAGCCAAACACAAGATTCTTTGCCTGAGGCACATAGCTGATATTTCGCCAAAAACAGCTTGGAGTCATAGACTTTGTATTCACACCATCAATCCATACCTCGCCTTCTTTTAATTTTAGAAAGCCCATCATACAACGCATCATGGTGGTTTTTCCAATTCCATTGGCTCCCAGAACTGCCATGATTTCACCTTGTTTCAGATGAAAGGAAACACCTTTAAATATGTCTTTTTTATTGTTATAAGAAAATCCCAAATTCTCTACTCTAATCATTCCAGCCACCTCCTGTCTTTCTAAGAAGCAACGCAAAAATCGGTGCTCCGATTAATGCCGTTAAGATAGATAATGGTATTTCCGATGCCGTCAGACTTCTTGCTGTGGTATCAATAATTACAAGAAATATGGCTCCCATCAGAATACAAGATGGTATTAAATGCTTGTGGTCATTCCCCACTATCATCCTCGCAAAGTGTGGTACAGCTAGTCCCACAAAGGAAATGACACCACAAAAGGATACTGAAACCGCCACAATCAAGGTTGTTGCAATAATCACTAATATCCTTAATTGTTTTACATTGACACCAAGAGAAGCGGCTTCGTCTTCTCGAAGGGACAATACATTTAAGCGCCAGCGCACCAGCCAAAGTACAAATAAAGCTGCTCCAATCACCGGCACTGCTTTTAACACATCCTTCATGGATGATCCTGCAAGACTTCCCATTAACCAGTAAGTAATGGCAGGAAGCTTCTCCTCCGGGTCTGCAATATATTTAATAAAGGAGGTTAATGCCTCAAATACCGCCCCTACTACCACACCGGACAATACCAGCGAAATCGTGCTGATTCTTCCATCCTTTCCCCGGCTCATGGCATAGGTTGTCCCCATGCCAATGAACCCGAAGATAAGAGACAGCCCCTGAATGATAAGATAATTATTGCTTAAAAGAATTCCCAGGGCAGCTCCAAATCCTGAGCTGTAAGAAACCCCTAAGATATGAGAGCTTACTAATGGGTTGGCAAACATTGCCTGTAAGCAGACTCCGACGCAGGCAAGCCCTGCACCAACCACCGCTGCCATCATAATTCTTGGCATTCGCACATTCCAGACAACAACCTGCTTGGTTTCTGCCAGTTCTCCATTTTTTAGTAATGCTTGAATCACTTCACTAATTGACAGATTGTAACGCCCGATACATAAGGCTCCTAGTAATGTCAAAATCAAAATCCCTACAAGTACGACAAATATTTGTCTATTTCTTTTATCAAGTTCCATCATTTACTCCACCTCTTTCTGAATAATTCCTTCTATCTGCTCTTCAGAAAGAAGTCTTTCTTTTATTTAGTTGCACCCCCGCCAAAGTTAGCGCCTTTAGCAGCTTCCGGATTTGCAGAAAGAATTCCTTTAATCTGTTCTTCCTCCAAATCATAGTTGTAGAAGCGTTCATAATAATCTTTAATTTCATCCTCCATGTCGTAATCAAATACTTCCGGATATAAAGTCTGTGCCATCCACATAAGCATCAAAGGTGCATCCCCGGAAGGCGGGAACCAACGATATACACCTAAAGGTTCTTTGTACACCTTTCCATTCTTTACGGCATCAATGTGACTCCAATCCTGTCCGTCAATGGTATTGTTATATAAATCTTCCGGCATGGTTTCCGTAAATGTTGTGATGATGATAATATCTGGATTCCATTCATAAATCTGTTCCATATTCACTGAAGTAGCACCATTCAAATCCGCCGCTACGTTAATACCACCTGCCGCATCAATCCAGTACTGTCCGTAAAAATTATTACCGCTCACACTAATATTGTCTGCGCTGTGATTGTATAAATAAAGCACCTTCTGTCTGTCCTCTTCAGGAATGTTCGCTGTCTTTTCTGCAATTTCCTCTTCCAGCTTGCGACCATATTCAATTACCTCATCTACACTTCCTGTTGTGCCAAAGATTTCTCCCATGATAGAGAGCCAGCTCTCCAATGTACTAAGGACATTGCCATTATCCTGTGTCTTTACACCAACCGCAGTAATTCCGGCATTTGTCATCGCTTCATACTGTTCTAAATACTCTGCCCAGTAAAGCACCACATCCGGCTCTAACTTAAGTAACTCCTCCACATTCACATCCGTTCCATTGATAAAGTTATCCGCAATTCCTGATAACTGAGGGTACATAGCAGCCATAACCGAATTCTCAATGGCACTGGTAGAACCCGGATGAACTCCAACCAGATTCTCAATCGGTGCACCTGTCAGTGCATAAATACTAGGTAATGGTAAAGCTGTTGTTACCAGACGAGATGGATTGGCAGGAATCACCGCCTCCATACCATTTTGATCTGTTATTGTAATAGTGCCTTGTTCTAATACTTCCACACCATTTTGGCTGTTACTCTCAGTTCCTATGTTTGTTGTTTCTCCTGTATTCTCCTGTGTCTGCCTTCCACAAGCAGTTGCAACTATTAATATTGCTACAAAGGCAGCTAATGTAGTTAATTTTCTTCGAATCATCTTTTTCATAGTATAAAACCTCCTTTTTCTTCTTGGTTAGTTATAACTAACTGCATATCAAAAATAACACACCACTTTTTATTTGTCAACAAGGAAATTTGTGGATGGTTGACGTACGAAGAGAAGCCATGCAGGGTTGATTTTCCTTGCATGGCTTCTCTTCGTACGTCAATCATTTACGAAAAACTCTGATTATCTACTTCGCATTCTCATCCCAATACTGACAGTCATCTCTTCCAATTACCTTAGAAGTAAATGGTGTGCCGTCATTCTTCTTATAATGCTCAGTTGCGCGGAACACGTATTTTGCTCCCACATATACAATTGGAATGTTAAAGAATACGATTAAAATATTTCCCAAATCGGAAAATGCCCAAAGGTTACCAAGCTCTAAACCTGCGATATTGCAAAGAATACCAAAGGCTGCTACAAAGATGGCAACAATACGCACTCCGTTAATAAAGCTCTTTTCTTTGCTAATACGGTTTGCCGCGATTTCAGAAAAGCTAATCATTCCCAAAAGGCAGGTATAAGCAAATAAGCAGAAGCAGAAAGCAATTACAAATGTAATCACTGCATTGGCTGCGGTTCCCGGTGTCAGTTCTGAAATGGATGCAGTAAACTTAGGAAGCTTATCCATGGCAACCCATTCCGCAGAATTAGCACCGTCCCAGCAATGTGCCATTACTACTACAAAACCAGACAGTGTACAGATTACGATCGTATCTAAAAATACACCAAGAGATGCTAATATCCCCTGTTCACATGGATGCTTTGCATTGGCGGCTGCTGCTGACATGGTAATGGTTCCCTGTCCTGCTTCGTTGGACATAAGACCACGTTTTACCCCCTGCGCCAGTACGGTTCCAAATAATCCGCCAAAGAACGCTTCTGGTTTAAAAGCTCCTGAAAATACAGCAACAAAGAAATATGGAACAGATTTAATATTCAATAAAATCAAAACTAAAACAGTTACAATATAAAGCACTGCCATTACCGGAACCATTTTATCCGTCCATTTTGTTACTTTCTTAATACCACCAAATGCTCCTAATGCAGTCAGTGCAACAATCACAGCACCAATGATATAATAAAAAGCAGAATCTGTTGCAATAGTAGTACCTGTCACGATTTCCGCCATTCTTCCAACGGAAGATACAACATTAAAGCCCTGTGCCGGAAGACAGCAAAGTGCGTATAAGATATAGAGAATAGATAATCCCACACCAACCCATACTTTGTTGCCAAGAAGCTTTCTTCCGTAGAACGGAAGTCCGCCAACGAATTCATCGTCCTTCTTTTCTTTGAAAATCTGTGCCAATACTGCTTCCATATAAGCTACTGCCATTCCAAAGAACGCTGATACCCACATCCAGAATACAGCACCCGGACCTCCTACTGCAATGGCTCCGGTAACACCGATAATATTTCCCGGACCTACTCGCATGGCTGAGCTTAAAAGAAATGCCGCCATCGGAGAAATTCCTGTGTCGATGACACGTTTTTCTGTCATAATTCCGATACCCTTTTTAAAATAAGTTACCTGCATAAAGCCCAGTTTAAAACTAAAGTAAATACCTGATCCTAATAATAAAATGATGGCAAATGAGAAATTCCCCAAAAGCGGAATATTTGCATACCACTCCATGTTAGTTGGGAAATCCCACAAAAAATCTGACAATGGAGTTACAAAGGAAAAAATCCCATTGATCACTTCAAATAATTGTTGCATAAATTAATAACCTCTTTCTTCTGTTTTTTTAATCCTTTTCTATGACTTAAGTCCCTCTTTGTCACTTTCCTACAACACTTCCCCGGAATATTCTTTCATCCTCGATATCTTATACCAATAATATCCTATCAAAAGAACCGAAGTCAGTATCCAGGAAATCGGATAATTTAACACAATAGTTTCTATCTTTGGATAGACTGGCAACACAAATACAATCCATGCAATTCTAAGAATGCATACTCCAAACATCGTCATAAGCATGGGAATAATAGCATCACCCATACCTCTAAGTGCGCCTGACAGTATTTCAATAAACACAAAGACCGAATAATATGGAGCCATCAAACTCAGCATATAAGCTCCTAGTTCAACCACTTCTGCATCTGTTGTAAATATTTTAAATAATGGTACACGGAACACAATCAGAACAATGGTCATGATGATGGATACAATTAAATCCATTCCAATACACACTTTAACACTTTTCTTTACACGGTCAAATCTGCCCGCACCGAAATTCTGACCTACGAAGGTGGTAATTGCAATTCCAAACGAACCACTAATCATCCAGAATATTGCATCCAATTTACCATACGCCGCCCATGCCGCCGTAGAGTTGGTTCCAAATCCATTTACCGCAGTCTGGATTATCATATTGGAAACACTGTACATTGCAGTCTGAATTCCTCCCGGAAGTCCAAGCAACAGCTGCGCTTTCAGTACATCTTTATGTATCTTGATATCCTTTATGGCAAAATCACATAAAGCAGTCTCCCTTGTCAGTGCTCTTGTAACTAAAAAGGCACTCACTGCCTGCGCTATCATAGTTGCAATGGCTACACCTGCCACTCCCATCTTAAATCCCACTACTGTCACAATATCCAGTACAATATTGATAAAACTGCAGATTATAAGATAAATCAATGGGCGCTTGGAATCTCCTAAGGCACGCAGTACAAACGAGCCAATATTATAAATGAAAACAAATACAATTCCAACAAAATAAATTCTAAGGTACAGTACCGACTCTTCCATCAGTTCCTTTGGTGTATTCATACTACTAAGCATATAAGGTGCTAATATTACACCAATTATTGTGACAAAAATACTGCTTATTAATGAAAATGCATAAATAGTACGTATGCTTTTGCTGACACCACTTCGGTCCTGACTTCCGAAATATCTTGAAATAATAACGGAAGCACCCGAGCCAATTCCACCAAAAAATCCAATAATGAGATTTATGATAGCTGCTGCTGATCCTCCAATGGCTGCCAGTGCATTTTTACCGACAAACTGTCCTACCACAACTGCATCAATTGTATTATAAAATTGTTGAAAAAAGTTTCCCAGCATAATTGGGAAAAAGAAAATCAAAAGCTGCTTCCAGATGACACCGGTAATAATACTGTTCTGGGCAGCATATACATCTTTATTTTCCATACAACACCTCTGTTTACACACGATAATTCCGTTTCTAAGCTCCTTGTTCATCGCTTTTTATTACAACATAATCACCAACACTCCTACAATAAATACAATGCTGCACACAATGGAGATAGAATTTAATGCACTGGATAATCCTACATCTCCCTTTATATCCCCTGTAAATGCCGGTGCAGCTGATGCAATCGGGCTAAATGCCAGAACAACCAGTGCCTGACGCATTTCCAATGGAATTGGTAATAAGAAATAGCATCCCAATGCAATTAAAATTGCCACACTATAACGGACAGCTAAAATTCGTGCAATGGTTCCAAGCTGCTTTTTATCACCAGTCAGCTTAAATCCTACGCCAATCATCAGCATAGCAAGAAATGCATTTCCATTGGCAATAATTTCCGCAAAATTTACTACCATTTCAGGAACCGGAATATGAAGCAGGCACAAAGTTACCATAATAACATAGCAGTCAAATGCAACTGATTTGGATAATGCTTTTACAATTTTCTTTACCGAAAATTTACCCTCTCCTTTTACAACCGAAGCAATGCTATAAGAACCGCCTAGACAAATTGGTGCATTTCCAACGTCAAAAAGACTGGTTGCAATCACTCCTGCTGGTCCAAGAAAGCTTTGTACAAAAGGAAGAGTAAAATTTCCAATATTGTAGCCAGCCGTATTTAAAATTTCAAAAGCCTGCTGCTCTTTCCCTGCCTTACGGCTCATAAAACAGGCAAGTAACATATAAGTAATTCCACCGCCTAAGCTGATCAGACAAAGAGCCAAAAGAGCCGGTTCAATCTCTTTTCCTGAAAAGCTGTACACAATAGATGCCGGCAATGTAATTTTTAAAACAATTTTAGATAATACCTGAAAATCTCCTTCTTTAAAAAAGTTAATTTTTCGAAGTACATATCCTACAATAATAATGGCAACAAAGCTGCCTGCGCGAATTAAAATTTCCTGCATAATTTATTCTTTATCTCCTGAATTTGTTTGTATTTTAATTAAATTGGAAAATCCTTCATTATTATATTATAAGTTCTCTGTTTTATAAACAATATAGCCTTTATAATAATAACTGATATCAATACCTTTCCTGCAAAATCATAAATATCCTTTCTCCAATCGTTCCTCGTCCTATTATAACCTTTAACATTTTACCACATCAGCTAAATTTTTACTATCAAAAAAACTGACCAGGAACTAATTCCTAATCAGTTTACATACTCATACTCAAAGGAAGCCCTCTTCGTCTCAAATTCAAAAAGTGTTTTTCCATTCTTTCGAAACCGATAAAACGCCCGGCAAGCCACACTTTCATGTATTGTTCTCACCATATCTCCCTTATCTGGTGCTTTCAATTTTTTCCCTTGTGCTTCCAGTAACCATGCTTGTAATTCCACATCTCCCTGCACAATTCGAACTATTTTATTCTCAATCTGTACTGCCTTTGCACCTAAATAGGTTGCTATTCTATATTCTGTTCCCTGCCATAATACAATACCTATAATACCGGTAAAATGAAAACCTGCCATAGGAATATCTGCTACTGACAGCATGAGTGAACCCTCCGGAAAAAAGCACTGAGTCCAGAGATACTCCTTGGGAAAGGATCGTCCTCTATCACCTTCCCAGTAACCATAAGCTTTTTGAAACAAATATTCCTCACCATTAATATTTATAGTTCCATTCACTATATGCTTCATGCTCCACACACCATGACGACACTGCATAAATGGAACCATAGCAAATGGCCCCATAATATCATATTTTAAAGCTGACAGAGAACCAAATTTCAATTCACCTTTCGCCGTTAACTCTGGTCTGTTTATTGACAACCTGATACCCTTTTCACCAAATTGATTATCCTCCAGAAAAATATTCTTTTCTGTTTGGCGAAATACATCTCCTGGATAAGTCATTATCCACGCATCATTATCTGTTATTATCTGAATAGAACAGGTACGTTGTCGCCCTGTTTGATGAACTGCCGGAATTACCGCTAAGGCCTGCGTATCTGACTGACATTTTAGATACCAGCCGTAAAAAGAATTTTGTATACTTACTTTCCTCACCTTCTGCCACTTTTCAACATATTCTGTCAATTTTACAATATAAGTTTTACTTTAAGTATGCTGATTTTGAGAGAAATTTATTCCATATAAAAACCAAAAGAGGAGTATATTATGGTCTGCTTTTTAATGTTACTCCTGGTCGCAGAAATAAAACCTGAGTCCTCATAATAAGAACTCAGGTTTTTACTTATATCGTCATACAATTTTTATTCAGAACTATTTAATTGTAATTTCATTTAACTTCGCATTGATTTCCAAAAGCTGTTCTTTTGTAACTTCTATGCGCATCATACCTGTGATTAAGCTGATAACACGAAGAACTGTCATGTTGTTCATCATATTCAAGCCTGCCATCATCTGTTCTCCTGTATTTTCCATTCCCATAGATTTTGCCGCACCACCAAAGAATGGAGCCATTAAACCTGCTGTTACTTCCATTCCGCCAGATTTGATGACATCTCTTAATTTACTGTTAAGAGAACATTTTCCTTCTGGTTCCGTAATATCCCACCAGTTAAGAACGGCACCTTTTTCTACTAATCGATAAGCCGGATTTGGTTCCTCTACTTTGCGGATTACACTTTCATCTTTGCATTCTCCTGCAACTGCAACTAACTGAGTTTCACCACAGTTTGGAACATCAAAATAGAAGAAATGTACATCACTTGTCTGTTTTCCAAGGCTCTTTCCATTAGCAAAAAGCTCTACCTCTGGCTGGTTAGAGTAAACAGTTACCTTGGTTACATCTTCTACTCTGTCCACATAACGTTTTCCTGCAAGATGTACAAATGGTTCATCACTTAACCATGCTTTGTAAGCATAGAAGGAATCCTTTTTATATTTACGGTCAAATGTTACAAGACCTTTGTGGTTCTGACCATTTTCTCCACCTTCATTACGGGCATCAGCACCAAAGTCAAACATATTCCATACATGTGTTGCCCACAGATATTTACGTGGGAATAACTGTTTAATCAGTTCTTCATGATAATATGCCTGATATTCTTCCGTATAATCACCAGCTCCCGGAGTAGATGTATGCCAGTTCAAAGATTCACAGCCATATTCAGAAACACCAACACAGATACTTGGATGTTCTGCATGGAATTTATCAAACCAAGGACCATAATCTGTCACATCTCCGCCATACCATCCAAAGTAATGGTTGTAGCTGATTGTATCTGGAATTAATGTATATGGATGGTCTGGAGAACATGTAGACACGCATGCCATTGTTGTTAAACGGGTCTTGTCCATTTCATGTACTAAATCATTGAGTACACGATGGTTATCCTGAATATCCTCATCATCTGGTGTGCCTTCTACTGAATTAATTT
>CAZRLE010000004.1:0-28428 GCA_964600705.1 uncultured Lachnoclostridium sp.
GAATTTTGCCAGGTGCGGTTCGAAAGTGCAAGCTTGTCGACGAAAGAACCGCACAATAGAGGCAAAATTCGAAAGTATTAAGTTTTACTTTAGTTTGAAAGGTTGCCAGTAAAATATATCTACTTTGTTCTTTTTTCAAAGACTTCCTCGAAATCAAAGTCATATCATAAAAGCCACCGCAGAAAGTCTGTCCGTTCAAAGTGTTCCGTTTGCCAAGGCGTTATCCCCACAACTCTAAATTTACTTCACCACGTTCCTCTCTTCGCCCTTCTGGAACGCCTCTATATTTTTGTATACTTCATCCATAAGTTTTTGTCTTGTTTCACGACTTGCCCATCCAATATGTGGTGTAATAATAAGTTTTCCACTGTCTTTAATTCGGTTTAGTGGATTTTCCGGGGTTATTGGCTCTACGGAAAGGACATCTAGCCCTGCTGCCCCAATTGTTCCCTGTTCTAAAGCTTCTGCCAAAGCCTCCTCCACAACAATCGGTCCTCTTCCAAGATTTAAAAACACTGCTGTATTTTTCATTTTAGCAAATGCCTCTTTATTAAATAAATCCTTTGTATTCTCGTTTAACGGCGCATGCACGGAAATAATATCGCTTTGTTCCAATAATTCATCAAAAGTTACCTGTGTATAATCTGTATTATTATTTTTACCTGAAGTAGAATAGTAGATTACCTTACTTCCAAATGCACTGGCTACTCTTGCCACATTGCGTCCAATTTCCCCAAGTCCTACAATCCCCCAGGTAAGGTTTGAAATATCAGAGAAGCCACCGCCCAAATGGGTAAATATATCTGACTTTTCATATTGGCCGGATTTTACATAGTTATCAAAGTATGGCAGTTTGCCAATTAAATAGAACAATAAAGAAAAGGTCACCTGTACAACTGTGGTCGTAGAATATCCTTTTACATTAGTTACTGTAATTCCTCTCTTTTGGGTATATTCTAAGTCAATGTTATTGGTTCCAGTTGCTGTAACGCAGATTAACTTTACATTTTTCGCATCCTCCAATAAATCCTCATTCATTTCAATTTTATTGATTAGCACAACATCGGCATCTTTAATGCGTTCCTTTGATTCTTCTCTTGTACTGGTTTCGTACATTGTCACTTCACCCAGATTTGCAAATGCAGATAAATCAATATCATCACCTAAATTTTTCTTTTCTAGAAATACAATTTTCATACTTACCTCCAAATCCATGATAGCAGTTTCTTTTTCTCCACTATATTACATATTATAAGTGTACTGCAATCCATTTCCACTGAATTCTTTTATCAAATTTATAGCTTCATAGCTTTTATTTATAGTTCACCTTCCAATTATAGCTATTATCTATTCGCATTGTTTTCATTATACGCTATAATAAAATAAGCAGGAGAAGTTCTCACTTATAATCCCCCTGCTAAATGGAGGTTTTTAATGTTTTTAGATATGCACATGCATGAAATGACTTATTCCAAGGACAGTTTTCTTGCATTAGATGAAATTGTAAGCATTGCAAAAGAAAAAGGATTAGACGGTATCTGTATTACTGACCACGATGATATGGGGTTAAGGGAAGTTGCAGCTGAATATACAGCCAGAACGGGATTTCCTGTTTTTGTAGGAATTGAATTTTATTCTCTGCAGGGAGATATCCTTGCATTTGGAATTGACCATTATCCAGATAAAAGAATTGACGCACAGGAATTTATAGATATGGTACATGCCCAGGGCGGTATTACAATCAGTGCCCATCCTTTCCGCAATAACAGACGCGGCTTGGAAGAACATCTGGATACCATAAAAGGCATTGATGCCATTGAAGTATTAAACGGAAGCACTCTTCCAGTTGCCACTTTAATTGCTGCCCAGTATGCCAACAAGCTAAATCTTGCAACTACCGGTGGCAGTGATTGTCATGTACCGGAAAAAGTAGGTTGCAGATGTACTTATTTCCCAAATGATATTCATACTATGCAGGAGCTTATTGATGCAGTACGCAATCATGAATGTCGTCCTGCCTATTACCAAAACGGTGTCTATCATATACTGGACGTTCAGGGAATTCTTCCGGATGCTCCTCCTTCTGTTGAAACAGCATCCTTGATAGACTCTATTAATTAAGCCTTCTCTCTAGAGAAAACCTCTCTCCAATATAATAATAAAAAAACTCTCACCTTTCGATGAGAGTTTTTTTATTATCTCAACACTTAATCAAGTGTCCATTTTAACATATAGTTTTTCAGCTTTTCAAAAACCTGCATTACAATTACCAGAACGATTACCATGAAGATAAATCCAACCCAGGTATATGAGAACATACCAAGCTCTGCATTTTTCTTAACGAAGTAACCCATACCTTGCCCTGCTCCATACATTTCTGCAAATACAAGCATTACGAAGGAGCTTCGAAGGGAGTTAACAAATCCAGCCATAATAGATGGACTTGCTGCCGGAAGAATTACTTTTGTCATTTTCTTCCAACCTGTTAATTCTAATGTTGCAGCTTTATCAAGATATCTCTTATCAATTGTCATAATACCTGTGATTGTGGCAAACAAAGTCGCCCACACAATATTATACACAACAAGAAATATAGATGCTGAAAATAATGTTGGTGCCAAAAGCAATACAAATGGCGATAAAAGGATCGATGGAATTACACTAAATGCATAAATTACCGGATGAAGTACTTCACGAATTCTCTTATTCAATCCCAAAATGGTTCCAAATACAATGGCTATTACTAAAGCAAGAATAACCGATGGAATCAAAAGCTTAAAGGACGAAAACATGTTGCTAATCATCTGGCTTCTGTTTGCGATAAAAGCCTCTTTAATTTTAGCTGTTGATGGGAATAAATATGCATTTAAGTTAATCACATCTGCCACATAAACATACAGCAATACTAATCCTGCAAAGATACCTGCCGTAATCCAGTATTTCTTTATAAAGTCTTTTACCGTCTTCATCGTTCCATCTCCTATCACCATTTACTTTGACAATGGTATTTTATTTGTTATGTTCATTAAAGAATGCAAGCTGTGCAGCATAGAAATCTGGATTTTCTGCTCCATATAATTCTGTAGCTTCTGCAAGAGCTTCTTCATATAATGTTGTATTGATATGATCTAAAATATCGATCTGGCAATCTTCTCCAAGGTATCCTGTAGCACCAAGAATATCCCAAGCACGAACTACACCATCTTTAAGAGGATCAACACTTACAAAGTAGTGTGCATCATCAAGCATGTAAGCTGCAACATATTCATCTGTAGCTTCGATTGCTGCTGCATGTAATGTTACAGAGTCTTCTTTGTGTCCTTCATACCAAGCCTGTGCACGAAGTAATGCGCGGCAGATAGCTTTTACTGTGTTAGGATTTTCATTGATCCATTCTGTCTGAGCAACCATACGGCAGCAAGAATAGTTTTCCATAATTTCACTCTGGTAGCTTACGATCTTGATGTCGCCCTGTGCTGCAAGCTGCTGAACTGCAAGGTTCTGTCCTGTTCCCATAAGAGCGTATTTAACTTCACCCTTCTGAACAGCTACTAAAGCATCATCATAGCTTGAGAATACTGTCCATTCAACAGCTGTCATTGGATCTTCTGCGCCAGCTTCCATAACAGCACCTGTGAATGCGAAATAACTTGGGTTAACCGCTACTTTTTCACCAAGGAAGGATTCAATTCCGTTCCATTCAGCATCTGGTAAAGCGATAACTGGCATACAACCTTCGATCATATGTCCACCAAATACTGTAATATCTACACCCTGAGCGATCTGCTGAAGTGGGTTAGATGTACCAGCATTAGATACTACATTAACTTTACCAGAAGCAAGAAGTGACATAGCGTCAGCATTTGCTGTAGCAGCAACTGGCTCAATTGTGATGCCTTCTTCTGCAAAATATCCCATTTCGTTAGCAATTGTAACAAGTACGTTACCTGATGAACCATAGTTCCATGTTACTACGCTCTGTTCTGGAGCATTTGTAGTATCTTCTGTTGTTGTGTCTTCAACAGTAGTATCTTCTGTTGTCTGTTCCTGTGTTGTGTCTGTTGTTGTCTGTTCTTCACTGCCACCGCCACATGCTACAAGACCAAGTGCCATAGTACCAGCTAATAAGAGTGCTAAAAATCTCTTTTTCATGGGTATCTTCTCCTTTAAAATATATTATGTGTTATATGTATAACAGGAAATCCTGCTTATACCGTGATAAAATATACGGACAAAAACCTTCCGCACTAAACAATATGTGTTGCCACATCCTTATTAATTTGACGAATCAAAGTGTTACGGAGCTTTAACATCTCTGTATTTTCAAATAAGGTATCTCTTGTTGGACGCTTATTTTCCGGAATTGTACAATCATAAATAACATTACTTGGTGATTGTCCAAGTACCAAAATTCGGTTGGATAAAAGTAACGCTTCATCTACGTCATGCGTAACAAAAAATACCGTTTTTCTGGTCTCATCCTTTTTCCAAAGTTCTAAAACCAAATCCTGAAGCTTAGCTCTAGTTACAGCATCCAACGCACCAAATGGTTCATCCATTAGAAGAATTGGTGGATTCATGCTAAATGCCTGCGCAATAGCACATCTCTGTTTCATACCACCGGACAATTCCTTTGGAAGCTTTTTATAAACCGCTTCATCAAGACCTACTGCCTTTAACATATCGATAGCAATCTGCTTTAACTCTGCTTTCTCTTTCTGTGGAAAACATTGCTTCAGGGCAAGCACAATATTTTCTCCGGCTGTCATCCAAGGAAACAATCCATAATCTTGGAAAACAACACCTCTTTTTAAGCTGGCTCCCTTAATTGGCTCACCACTTATTAAAAGTTCTCCTGTCGTTGGTTTTTCCAATCCAGCCAGCAAACGGAGAAGTGTACTTTTACCACAGCCTGACTGACCTAAAATACAAACAAATTCTCCAGCATTTACTTCTACACTAATGTCTTTTAATATTAATTTACTTCCTTCTTCATAAGAAAAGGATAAATCTTTAATCTGGATATCATTCATGTGCCAAACACCTTTCTTTGTTAAGAAATAAGCATATTACTATGCAATCATTTTAAAGAAAAATCCTGTCGAATACAAATAGTTACTACAAATACTCACTTGTCTACTATTGATATTTTCAATGGCATTCTGTTTTTTAACATTATATTTATCTTGACTTTTACGGTTTTTTGGAAAATACTGTTTTTAGTTACAACTTTTCATAAAATACCACAAGAGGAGGTATAAAATCAATGGTAAGATATGCCAACAGACAAAATACAGATTGCAAAAAATGGGATGGTCAGACTGATATGTATGGCGAAGAAGGACTTTTACCTTTCTGGATTGCTGACATGGACTTTGAAGCACCGGACTGTGTGAAGGAAGCACTGCAAAAATATGTAGAAGAAGGTGTTTTTGGCTATTATAAAACACCAGCCTCCTATTATGAGGCATTTATAAACTGGGAAAAACAATACCATTCTTATGAAGTACCAAAGGACTGGATTCGTTTCTCTCCTGGTGTTGTAGCTGGTTTTAACTGGGTACTTCAGTTTATGACACAGCCAGAAGATGCTGTAATTATTTTAACTCCGGTTTATTATCCATTTTTCCATGCTGTGAATAATAATAACCGCAAATTAATAACCTCTGAATTAATAAATACAAATGGTATCTATACCATTGATTTTGAAGATTTTGAAAAGAAAATCGTAGATCATAATGTGAAGCTTTTCATACACTGCACACCTCACAATCCGGTAGGACGCGTGTGGACAGCTGATGAGCAGAAAGCCTTACTGGATATCTGCCGCAAGCACAACGTATTTGTAATTTCCGATGAGATTCATCAGGATTTCGTATATGGTAATCATTTACATATTCCATCCTTAAAGGTTGGCGATTATAATGATATGATAGTGACATTTTGTGCTGCCTCCAAAACCTTTAACCTTGCAGGAGGACAGAACTCTATCGTTATTATTCCAGACGAAACCATCCGTAAGAAATGGGACACTTACATTACAGGAATCCGCGTATTAAGCGGTAATCCATTTGGCTATATTGCAACAGAAGCAGCCTTCACTCACGGACGTCCTTGGCTTGATGAATTGAAGTCCATTATCTACGGCAATTATCTGTATTTAAAAGACACCTTTGCCAAGGAAGCACCAAATGTAATTGTGTCTCCTTTAGAAGGTACTTATCTTACATGGATTGATATGGGCGCATACCTGAATGCAGATGAACTAAAAGACTTTATGCAGAAAAAATGCCGACTTGCCTTTGATTATGGTGACTGGTTCGGTAGCAAAAATGCCGATACCTTTATCAGAATGAACGTTGCTACTTCTCGTGAAAATGTAGAAGAAGCCGTTTCACGTATCATTACAGAATTAAAGAAATTAAATTAAAATAAACATTTAGGAGGAACTCACTATGTATATGTGTGCAGAATGTACTCAGCATGGCTGCATCAGCCGTGACATGAATAAAACCATGACTTGCTGCCCTTGCAAAAATGAAGAAATCCAGAAGCAGGCAGCCGAACTTTATAAGGAACCAGAAAATCACAATATCGCCATTAACTCCGCTATTGTTGAAGCCGAAGGCTACGCTAAGATTTCTCGCGTTGAAGAAATCGTGCTGTTCTGTAAAAAAGCAGGCTATAAGAAAATCGGTTTGGTATTCTGTATGGGACTTAGAAACGAAGCCAAAATTGTAAGCAAAATCTTCCGTCACCATGACCTTGAAGTAGTTTCCATTATCTGCAAAAACGGCTCCATCCCAAAATCAGCCATTGGTGTAACCGAAGAACATACCCTTTCCGGCTGTACAGAAGAAGTTATGTGTAACCCAATCGGACAGGCACTTTTAATGAATCAGGAAAAAGTAGACTTTAACGTATTATTAGGTCTTTGCGTAGGTCATGATACCCTCGCCTTAAAATACATAGAAGCCCCTGCAACCGTACTTGCCGTAAAAGACCGCCTTACAGGGCATAACCCAGTGGCAGCAATCAATATGGCAGAAAACTACCATAAGAGTAGAATATTTAATAACAAATAATCATTTTTTTACAGATTGCGGTACGGAAGCTTGTCTAAGCAAAACAAAAAGAACCATGTCAGATTAATAGTGTTTTTTACTATTAAAGCTGACTGGTTCTTTGAAGTTTTGTGAGTTTGGCGAGAGTGCCACATAATAAATGCAAAAAAGCAAAAGCATTATGTTTCCTTCTATTATCCTACCTTCAATTTAAACTTCTGAATTGCTTTCTCATCGCTTGACTCTACCTTCTCAATAGATGCACCCAATGCCTGCAATTTAAGTTCGAATGTTTCATATCCTCTTTCGATGTACTCTATCTGATCTACATAAGTAAAATCTTCTGCAACCAATCCTGCAATAACAAGTGCTGCTCCGGCACGAAGATCCGGTGCACTTACGATTGCTCCGGTGAATGTTTCTACACCATCAATAATTGCTGTATTACCTTCTACTGTAATCTTCGCTCCCATTCTGGCAAGCTCATCTACATATTTAAAGCGGTTTTCAAAAATACTTTCTGTCACGATACTTGTTCCATTGGACATCGCAAGTAATGCTGCCATCTGTGGCTGCATATCTGTTGGAAAACCTGGATATGGTAATGTCTTGATATGTGTACTGCCAAGTCTTTTCTTAGCGATAACTCTGACAGCATCATCAAATTCTTCTACTTCTGCACCGATTTCAATTAACTTAGCAGAAATCGCTTCCAAGTGCTTTGGAATTACATTCTTAAGAAGAACATCTCCCTTGGTTGCTGCTGCCGCTACCATGAAAGTTCCTGCTTCAATCTGGTCTGGAACAATAGAATATGTTGTTCCATGAAGCTTCGTAGTTCCTTTAATACGGATAACATCAGTTCCTGCACCTTTGATATCCGCTCCCATGCTATTTAAGAAGTTAGCAACATCAACAATATGTGGCTCCTTCGCTGCATTCTCAATTACTGTCTTACCTTCTGCCATACAAGATGCCAGCATAATATTAATAGTTGCCCCTACGCTGACAATATCAAGATAAATACGATTGCCCACAAGACTCTCTGCTCTTGCATCAATCATACCCTGATCTACCATTACCTCTGCACCTAATGCCTTAAAGCCCTTGATATGCAAATCAATTGGGCGGCTTCCGATATTACAGCCGCCAGGAAGTGCTACCTGTGCCTTTTTGTATTTACCAAGTAAAGCTCCTAACAGATAATAAGAAGCTCTGATTTTTCTAATATAATCATACTCAATATTAACAGACCCGATATTGCTTCCGTTAATCTTTACTGTGTGCTTGTCTACACGTTCTACGATTGCACCAATTCCTTCAATTGCCTGTAATAATACATTAATATCTCTTACATCTGGCAAATTCTCTATTGTAACAGTTTCGTCGGTCATAACTGCAGCCGCTAAAATACCAAGTGCCGCATTCTTTGCGCCACCAATCACGACTTCACCAACTAATGGCTTTCCGCCTTTAATGATATATTCTTCCATTGGACACCTCTACATTAACTATATTCAAAGTATAGTAATCCCCGTATTTACATTTATCCTAATTTATAGTATAACACACTATTATGCTTTTTGGCAACAAAAAACATAAATTTCACTTTTCGTGGATATTTTCCATAATAATAGCCAAAAATATCCTCTTTTTATGTATATTTTAACTATAAATCCATGCCTTTATAGCAGAGCTGCCACTTTGTCCTTCACCAAATGCATAACTTCGCCAATTCCCAAGTCATCAGCATCTACTGTAACATGAGCATACGTTTCATACAATGGGCATCTTTCTTCATACAAATCCCTTAATGTCTGGTCGTCCTTTAGCACAACCCCTCTTTTCTTTGGATCACCAATTCTTCTGGAAATGGATTTGTAGGAAAGCTTCAAATACACCACAATATCTTCCTTGTGGAAACGCTCCATAGCTTCCTTTCCATAGATAACACTTCCACCCGTTGCAACCACTGATTTTGTAACGTCCAGTTCGTAATTTGCCTGATTTTCAATTTCCTTGAAGCGTTCTAAACCCTCACTGGCAATAATTTCACGAAGAAGTCTTCCTTCCTTTTCCTGAATTACCAAATCAGAATCTACAAAATGGTATCCCAACTCCTTTGCCAGGATAACGCCAATGGTACTTTTACCTGCCCCCGGCATCCCTATCATAACAATATTTTTCATTGGTCTCTTACTTCTCTTTCTTACGATTTTCAAAATACACAAAGGTATCAATGGCTCTTAAAATATCCTCAAAGTTCTCCCTTGGAGCCACGTCTATATATTTCTTTAAAATCTCTGTCTCTGCATCATTACGGTATCTTCCATAGAAAATATCATACAGATTATGCCCACGGACATAGATTTTAATGAGTTCCATATTATCTTTAATATCCTCCTTACTGTTAATACGGATTCCCGTATTCTTAATCAGACGTTTCACACTTGGAAGTCTGTGCAGGTAATCCCTATATTTGGTGTAAAGAATATTATAAAAATCTTCCTCACTTTTAATTACGCCAATCTTTGCCATAACCTTCGGGTCAAGAAAATAATTTTCAAAGGAATAATATTTGAGAATCAATACATTTCTCGGTGTTACCCTTGGAATATTCTCAAAATCTTCTTTTCTTCGCTGGTCATAATAACTGCAAAGCTGTCTCTTTAAATGGTTTGGATTCTTACCATCACTATCACGAATCATTAAGAACTGGTCTTTCAAATAAAGCTGGTTGATATATTTTAAATTAGCATACGTTTTAATGTTGGTACAACTATTGGTTGGAATAATGGCAACACGCTGCGGTTTACCTTCTTCGTCAATGACTTCGGAATAATATTTTTCCAAAAGCATAGGAAGACGATTGCCATCCTGCTTGCCTTCTACGATAAATACAAAGCTTACATTCATCAAATCGTTAGCATTGTAGCCCAAATCATCCAAAATCTCATCTACATCCGGATCTTCCTTAATTACAGTATAATATTCTTTATCCAGCATAACCTGTTTAATCTGCTTAGAGGAAAAATTAAAAATCAAATTTGGTGAATGAGTTGAGAAAATAACCTGATTTTTCTTGGATAATCGGAATAAAATCTCACTTGCCACCTTCTGAAGCTGCGGGTGAAGGTAAATCTCAGGGTCTTCCACCATAATAATGGCAGGAAGAGTGCTCTCCTCTGCTACATAAGCCTCCAATAAAGATAATGCATAAATGCTTCTCAAACCTTCACTTAATGTATGTATGCTTCCAATCGTTTCTCTGTCACGGTTATAGACCTTTGCCTCAATCTGGAACATTTTCTCCACATCAAAATTTACTTCAAAACGAATATCTCTTGACGGACTTCCATTGGCATGAAAATATCGGTTTAACTTCTCCGAAAAAGCATTGATATTCATATTAAACAGCTTATATTCTAACAGTCTGGTTGTCTCAAATACCGTTAGCTGGTCAGGCTCTTTCCTGTTAATGACACCGATACAGTTGAAGCATCGGTTACATTTTTTCCCATGGTCAAAAATACAGCTATTGTCTTTTAACTGGGTAAGAGAATCCTTGTCATAAAAACGGAATACGTCATTTTGAATGCTGTCCAAATTACGCAGATGGTCAATGTGATACACCGTAGGCAGGATGCTCTTAATATGCATATTATTTTTCTTATGACCATCACTATATTTCTTTACACCATCTGGTGTTACCGTACAGGTGAAGGAAATGACACCATCCTGAAAAGATGGCAGTTTTTCTTTGAATTCTTTTTCCCATAAATCATAACGTTTGTATTTGCTCACAATTCCCTTGCTATGGAACAGAAACAAATCCTCCTCGTCAAACTCCACCTTCATTTCGATAGAAATGCTCTTATCCTCTTCATTATAGTGGTGTTTCTTTAACTCATAATCCCCCATAACAAGGCGGATTGCATCAATGGCAACGGTTTTACCGGTATTATTTTTACCGACTAAAATCAGCGCATTTTCTACTTCTTTTATTTCCAAATCACGAATGGACTTAAAATTTTTGATATGAATATAACTGATTTTCATGCTTCCTTACCCCTTTCGCAAGCTGACTACCTGTTACTTCTATTATTATAACGCTGTAAACTGTATAATACTATTTCTTTTTACGAGTTTTTTTATTTGGAAGTGGTTTCTTTCGAATTGAATATCCAAATGTTCCAAGCTGTTCCTTCAAATCATAATATTCTCCATGTGAATACACAATCATATCCGCCTGATTTAAATGGAATTTGCCCTTCTCATCCATATACTGTTTATCTACATGCACACCTTCTACCGTTGCAAGAAATGCATGATGTGAGCCTAATTCCAAAATCTGGGTTACCTTACACTCAATACTAACTGGTGCTTCTGCTATATAAGGCGCAGATACTTTCTCGCCCTTTACCGGAGTCAAATTCATCTCCTTAAATTTATCTACATCTCTTCCTGATTTTACTCCACAATAATCCACCGCTTTTACAAGGCTTTTATTGCTCAGATTTATAACAAATTCTCCAGTTTCTTTTATAATATCATAGGAATAACGCTCTGGTCTTACAGAAATATACACCATGGCAGGATTTGTACAAATCGTTCCCGTCCAGGCTACCGTAATAATATTAGGTGTTTCATCCGGTCTTCCACAGCTTACCATAACTGCAGGCAGTGGATAAAGCATATTGCCTGCTTTCCAGAATTCTTTTTCATGTTCCATGTACTTTTCTCCCTAATTTTTCACAATTCTAAAGTTTTTGTTCCAAATATCTATTTTCTTTCAATTAATTGCAAATTTAACTACACATTTCCCATTATTTATGCTATATTTAATCATAGGATTATATTTTTACTATTTCATGGATGAGGTGTTTTTATGGCAAATTATGTAGATATCGAAGCCGTTTCCGAAGGACTCAAAGATAAAGTGCGTCAGGATTTAAAGTTCCGTACCGGCAAGTTCGTATGGAGAGTAAGATTTAATACTCCACTTGATCCCCGCACAGTCAATAACGTTAATTTATTTGTTACCACTTTAGGTCAGAATCCTCTTAAAACGAATATATTCTACGATACATTAACAAATACAATTGAAATAGAACCTTTAGAAGCTTATGCCCAGCAGGAATCTTACATACTGAATATTACAACAGATGTGAAATCCAGGGGCGGTCAGAAACTAAAGGCTCCAATCAAAATTCAGTTTAAAATTGAATAGTCTCTATAAGCAGTATATGTTTTTCGTATACTGCTTATGAATCATTATCCTGTTGAAGTGCTAATGCAAGTGCCGGAACAAGCTGTTTCTTTCTGGAAACAACACCCGGAAGATACAAGCCTTCTTCAGGATTTTTTATTGCAAATGCTCTGACAGCCAGTTCTTTCGCTCCGACTCCGCAGCAAAGTAATTCCGTGGACTCCTCTAAAATATTGGTCAGCATAAAGAAAATCATTGTTGCATCGTGACTCTGGTATGCTTTTTCCATATACTCTCCTACTTTATCTTTAATGCTGTCTAATTCTTCCTGGTCCATGGATGTAATCTGACCCGCAGCAAAATCCACATCATCAATGGTGAACTGCTTGAAATCCTGATAATAAATTTCTTCTGCTGTCTTGTTACGAAGATTACTTCCCGCAGTAAACATTTCTTTTGCAAACTGTTCTACGTTGATACCGGCAATCTTAGCCAGTGCCTCTGCTGCCATCTTGTCCACTATCGTACAAGTTGGAGAACGATATGCTAAAGTATCTGAAATAATTGCAGAGCAAAGAAGTCCTGCAATCTGTGGCTCAATTTCCAAACCATTTTCTAAATACATCTGATAAATAATCGTAGCGGTACACCCAAGTGGCTGATTACGGAAAAATACCGGACTCATAGTCTGCATACCACCAAGGCGATGATGGTCAATAATCTCTAATAATTCTGTCTCATCAATTCCATCCACTGCCTGCGATTTCTCATTATGGTCAACCAAAATCACATCTTTTTTCTTCGCATCTAATAAATTTCTACGGGAAATCATTCCAAGATATCTTCCATCAATATCCACTACAGGGAAATCACGGAAACGATTCTTTGTCATTACTTCCTTAATCTCTTCAATATAATCTACCTCAGAAAAAGTAAGGATATTACCCTTACTCATAAAATACTCAATCGGCATACTCTGGTTAATCAGACGTGCCGCCGTATACGTATCAAATGGTGTCTTAATAATATAGCAGTTCTTAGCCTCGGCCAGCTTTGTGATGGTATAAGAAACAGTTGCGCCATCACACACAATGATACACTGCGCATCCATCTCAATCGCACAAAGCTGTGATTCATAACGATTTCCAAGAATTACAATATCTTTTGGTTCAATGTAGTTTTCCATCAAATCCGGATTTGCTGCTGCAATTAAAACCTTTCCATTCTCAATCTTTTTATCCATGTTACCTACTACCAGTTCCCCATTCAGGGTCTCTACGATATTAGTATATGGAGTTTTGGCTTTTGATACGATTTCGCTGTCATATACGTCCATATAAGATTTCGCAATATCCCCGATTGTAATAACACCTTCCAGACGTCCCTTTTCTCCAACTACAGTAAGGGTATGTGTCTGCATACTGCGCATATATTCCCATGCAGTCTTGAGAGAAATGTGCCCCTCTACCCCTTCAATCCTCTTATACTCTACATCTCTTACCTGTGTTCTCACATCAGATACATATCCCGGTGCAGGAACCTTAAAATAATCAAGAACAAATTCTGTCTCAGAATTCACGCTCCCCGCCCTTTTTGCCTCATATCTTCTGGATGGATCTATCTGACGCTTCAAATAGGTATATGCAATTGAAGAGCAAATAGAATCCGTATCTGGATTTCTATGTCCTATGACATAAACAGATTTTGCGTTTTCTTCCACAAACAATTCCTCCCTGCCATAACTTAAACTTCAATATGATATTCTATCATTTTTCCAAGTTTACGATTCTTTTTCAATAAATATTCGATTGCTTCTTCTTCATCCGATAAAACAACAATTAAATTACCCTTTGTCTTACGCACCAGCTGGTACAGCCCCTGAATTGAATCCAATGTCATTTCACTTGCTTCCTCAATTAAAAGACAGCCACCCTCTAATTCCTGACGATTATCCATAAGATTTATTCCATTCAGATTCGATGCAGTAATTCTCGCAACTTTGGTGGTTGATAATACCTGCTGTCTGCAAAGCTCTTTTGCAAGACACTTTCCAATTTCAATATTTTTCTCCGTACTGCTGCCGGTAATTACCATATGTCCGACACGCTTACTCATTTTAATGTCAGCAACAATTTCTGTAATAGCTGTTTCAACCTCAGTAAAAATTCCCTCAACAAGTTCCGTTTCACCATTTTCGGTTTCTTCCTCTACTTCAGCCTCTTCTTCCTCTTCCTTTTCGTCTTTTAAATATTCTTCCTCTTTTTCCTCGTAAACAGGAATTTCCTCTAGCTGACCCGCCTCTTCCATGTCAGGTATTTCTTCTTCTGGAAGACTTGGTTCTTCATCTTCTACCTGCTCAGATTCTTCTGCAATTTCCTCAACCTCTTCCATAGAGACTTCCACAGATACTTCTACAGCTTCCTCAACAGGCGCTGCCTCTTCTTCATATACAGGCTCTTTCTCCGCATATTCTTCTTCAGAATAAGCTGATTCTGTATAAACCGACTCATACATCATTTCTGCACCTTGTCTTCTTGGTTTCACATATAATAACTCTGCTTCCCTGTCTGCCTGCGCTCTTTCTGCCTCTTCCTCTGCTGCCCTCTGTGCCGCTTCCCTTTCATTACGTTCTGCTATCTCCGCCGCAATTCGAAGCTCTGCTGCCAGATTACGGGTCTCTTCTATGATAGCACTTTCAGAAGAAATATCTGCACCGTCCGTATAATGATGCTTTAACAGCATTGCTTTTTCAACAACGAGCCCTTCTCCAAACCAAAGAATAATATCGCTGCATTCTTCCACACAGGCCTCACTCATACCTTCCTTATGGTAAAGCTTTGCCAGTTCGTAAGCCCATTCCTCCATATAATCCACTTTTTTTAATTCCTGTAAATAGCGGATTAATGTCTGCCTGTCCACCCCTTTTGCCTTATCAATATAGTAACGAAGAATAATTCTGTCACCGCTCTTATCTAAAGTCTCATATTCACTATAATAGTCTTCGGCTTCATCTATTTCTCCACACTTTAATGATAAATATACCAACTGATACAATACACGCCTTGTTGGAAATCTTTCATACAATTTTAAATAAATGCCCTTTGCCTCTGCATATTTCTGAAGCTGAATATATACATCCGCAATCGTGTTCAAATCTGTAATTGCAGTAATCTGATTTATATTTATCTCCTGAATCACTTCATAAGCATTTCGATACTGTTTTTCACTTGCAAGACTTCGTACCTGGGCGCATTTCATCATATTATCATATTTGCTGCTCATGCTTATTCCCTCTGCTTCCTCTCTTTGTGTTTTCCTACAGCTATTCTCTTCCATTCACAACCTTGTAGTCTTGTCAAATAACTGTCTTTTCTTCTATCTCTCTTCATTGTAGTATGTAACCTATTTTTTTTCAACGAAATTTTCGTAAAATTACCGAAAATATCAAGGAACAAAAAGAGGACTTCACTCTTTGAAATCCTCTTCTTATCCTTCGAAATTCTGTATATCTCATTTTACGTGTTCGCATGTAACACGTTATTCGGAATGTCTACATATCTTTGTAGTATAAATAAGTTGCCTCTAATTCTGGCGGAATTGGAATGTTGTCTTTTACCAACACACGATGTCTTAAATCAATTTCCTTCACCTTTGCAGCCTTTTCTCTTCCAAATCTTGCCATAGCATCTGCAAAAATAGGCTGACTTTGAATACTTTCTCGAATCTCCCTTGCAAACGGACAATACATAGCAAGAATTTCTCTTGCAACCTTATTCATACGAATTGCACCCTGAGACTCATTTTTAATCCAGGTTTCATAATCAATAACAAAGACTTCCCTTGTATTACTTCTGCCTTTCTGAATCTGTGCTTTTAATTTCTCCTTCTTGTCCTCAGACAATTCACGATTCTTACGGTAGAACTGGATATAATCCATATATTCACTGGTAAGTGATTTATATTTGATATTATTCCAAGCTGCTCCCTGTATGGTACGACATACTTCCCAACGGAAACGTCCCACCAACTTAATCATAGTATCATCCAAATTGCTCTGAGAGAAAATAGGTAATAGGAAACGACCTTTCGAATCTCTGCGTCGACCACTAAATTCCTGCCACATGCTTCCTGAAGCACCACTAACCGGCATCAGAATAATATCTGGATACACCTTCTTAATATAGTATTCTTTAGCAATTTTACCATTTGGATCATTATAAATTAATTCTCTTACAAATACGGAATAATCAATATTCTCGATTCTCTTAACCGCTGCGTTCACAAGCTCAGTGGTAAGAAGACTCTGCTGTACTCTTCCGATAAAACTGCCTTCATAAAGGAATGGAACGAAGGTACTAATCTGTCCGGATACAATACGGTTATTATAGGTAAACATATTATTAATTTCATATTCCAGCTTTTTAAGAGGGTCTTTCGCCATCTGTTCTGCTTCGGCTTCCGTAATTTCGTTCGTCTTTTTCATAGAACGAATATTTTCTTCAAAGTCTAAATCAAACTCACTCTTGGAAGGTAACTTCTTCTGCTGATAAATCAGTGTAAGCCACTGCTTCATATCATAAACATTACATGGTCCTTGAGCCGAATCTGTAAAATTAAGATTTACTAATTCATTTAACTGTTCCTTTGTTAAAAGTTTTTCATCTAACAGACCATAGCGAAGGAACAAATCAACAGCAAGCGGACAATTACCTTCTTTGTAATCACGAAGAAAAGCTGACTTATAGATATCATAGTAATCTTTGGCAAGCTTTCTTCTTAGCTTTCTGCTATTATCATCCGTTGCCCCCTTATCCGACAACTCTGCAAACTGTTTTACAAGACCTGTGTATTCCTTTGCCTTTTCCTCTTCCAGCCCTGCATAATCCAAAATCTGCTTCAGGGAATTGCGAAGCTTCTCGACACTTCTCTCTGTTGCTCCTGCCTCTACCGGCTGTACAATTTCGCCGGAGACAATAACCTGCTGGAAATTCTGCAAAGCCTCTCTGTCAAAGTTCACAACCACTGCTGTTCTCTTTGTTAAGGTTTCATCTATCTTCCAAAGCATTTCGATTAACTGTTCTACCATACCTGCTAACTGGGCACTTTCTGCTTTCTTAGAACTGTTTTTCAGATTAACCACCATTCTGCCCATCTTACTTAGCAAATCATCATTTCTGTCATCAAAAACGAACGAGCACATTTTCTTAATCTGGGATGCCAGTTCAGTACAATCATTCATCAGTGCGTTGATTAATTCAGACTGCTCATCTACATGGTAAGAACAGATTGTATTACCCACATAATATTTCTTCTGCACCTCAAGAGGCAGCTCTGTGCAGGCCGCATAATACTCCGCTTTCTTAATATCCGCAGTAGAATTCCCCTGAAACTGCTCTGCCATAACCATCTCAGGCATATCTTCTACCGGATACCCCCCCTGCTGACCAAGTGTCTTATATGCATCATACCCATTCTTCATAAGCTGATATAAAGCCTTCATAGTACCGGACAGATAATTATATACATTCTTTACATCTCTGATATATTTACTTAAAGATACAATCATCAGACTTCCATATTCTGGGTTCAACGAAAAAATATTCTCAATACGTTCTGGATGATTGATATTAAAAGGAAATATCTTAACCCCCTCTGTTGCCATATAAGTAGCCTCATACTGACCTGAATACAAATCATTAATTCCCAAGAAGTATCCGCTTCCTACAACAGCACGGACACCTTCTCGCTGCACAATCACTCTGCCCTTTAAAATAAGAGCAACGGACTGCACCTCTTCCTTCTCTTTGTAAATCACTGTTCCAACCGGAATTTCATTCACTGCATTAAGATTAAGTTCTGCTCCCATTGTAACCTCTCCGTTCGTTCTCTTAAGTTTTCCAAATTCTGTCGTTCTCTGCCCCTATTTAGAAAAGTCTAAGCATATCGCCCATCAGTTCTTTCTTACATTCTTCACAATATCTTCCATGCATAATCGTTGAACCACACTTTACGCAACCACGCTTGTCTTGTTCTAACTTATCCATTTCTTCTTTTAATGCCTTATCTACCAGCACTAATCTTTCTAATGTAATGCCGGCATATTTTGCGATTTCTTCCCTTGTAGGCTCCCCCTCCGCTTGTTCACGACAAGTTCGTACAAGCGCCTGCTCAACATTCTCTCGGAAACCACAATTTGAACAGCGATAAGAGCCAATCACAGGCTCATGATACTTCGCACCACATCTTGGGCAATCCACTTTCCCCAAATGTCTCTGCCATGCGTCCTTCATTGTTGAATCCTCCTTGATAGTTTTACATAATACCATTTTATCGTCCCTTTCTGGTATCGTCAAGGTATAAATCAGACAAAAGTCCTAGAGGAAATAAAAATAAGTCCATCTTAATCTTCACCAGACTAAAATGGACTTTACATTCACAAACTATCTTAAAATTATATAAAAAACTCCGCACGCCTTACTTTGAATAAGCTTAATAAACGTTACCTTCGCAGCCGACTCAACCCAGGCACCCTCACGGCACATGAAAGCTCCTACTTAGTGCTGCTTCATTCCTGACCTGACACGGTTCATAGGTTTCCATTGCGTAAGACCCAAGCCTCAACATCACTTACGAAGGGCAGCTTTACTAAGACAAACCCGAGGTAAGACATCACCCCTGCTATAGCGGATTGCAGGTACAGGGCACCGCTAACTCCCCGGCTGTGCGGAAATGTTATGACAATATAAGGGACTAAAGGACAACGTCCCATTCAACACGTCCTCAAGTATATCGTTTTTTTAGAGGAAAGTCAAGAAATACTTTTAACAAACAGAAGACTCCTAATACAGATCTCTCACTGCAGGTCTATACCTCCTGCCCCTTTCACCTTCATAAGCTTCTTTTCTTCCCTAAGTTCCTTAAAGAATTGGCTCATCATGGTACTGCATTCTTCCTCTAACACACCACGCTCTACTTCTACCTGATGGTTAAACTGCTCCATTTCCAAAAGATTTAGAATAGAACCGCCACAACCCGCTTTGGGATTCATGCTTCCTATTACCACTCTTTTGACCCTTGCCTGCACAATAGCACCGGCACACATTTGGCATGGCTCTAGCGTAATGTACATGGTACAGTCTTCCAATCGCCAATCCCCCAATGCTTTACTTGCTTTATTGATGGCAAGTATTTCTGCATGGGCAAGGGTATTCTTTTTGGTGTTACGTTTATTATATCCTCTGGCAATCATTTTATCCTCGTGAACAATAACACAGCCTATTGGAACTTCTTTTATTTTATATGCTTTTCGTGCCTGTTTTAAAGCTTCCTTCATGTAAATACTGTCTTTATCCATTTATTTTCCTTTTTCCTGTTCTTGTGGTATAATCTCATATTATAGTAACACGAAAAGGAGTATTTTGCAAAATGTACATCTGCGGACTCAACAAAACTACATTATTAGATTATCCGGAACATTTAGCAGCCACTATATTTACAAGAGGCTGTGATTTTCGCTGTCCATTTTGTCAAAACAGCTCACTGGTACTCCCACAACGTTACCCTGACGCAATTCCAACGGAAGAAATACTTTCCTTTTTTAAGAAGCGTTCTTCTATTTTAGAGGGTGTCTGCATTACTGGCGGTGAACCAACGCTTCAAAAAGATTTACCAGAATTTATTGCTTCTGTCAAAGAACTTGGTTTAAAAGTAAAGCTTGATACCAATGGTAACAATCCTAAAATGCTACAATATTTATTAGAAAACAATCTTTTAGATTATGTTGCTATGGATATTAAAAATAGTCCGGAGAAATATCCTGAAACCATTGGTATCCCCGATTTCTCTACGGAGAACATCATGCAATCCGTTACCCTTTTACGTTCCACTTCCATTCCTTATGAATTTAGAACCACGATTGTAAAAGAGCTTCACACTCACGAGGATATGCACCATATTGGCAAATGGCTCGAAGGCTCTCCTGTTTTATTTTTGCAATCCTTTGAGGATTCTGGCGAAATTCTTCAAGAAGGACTGTCCGCACACTCTAAGGATACCCTTTTAGAATACCAGACCATTTTAGAAGGCTATCTTGGAAAAGTTTTACTTAGGGGAGTTTCCTGATGATATCATAGATTTATAATTTGTTTCATACCCTTTATTAAATCCAATTTAGGAGAACACATATGCAGTTAACACATTATACGGACCGACTTATTTTAAAAGTACTGGACCCTTCCTGGGCAGCTAAAGTATGCACTTTTTATGCCGAAAACAAAGACCATTTCGAACCCTTCGAACCCAAAAGGGTACCTAATTTTTACACACTGGATTTTCACAGTGCTAACCTCTCCTACGAGTATAATGAATTTCTACACTTTCATTATCTTCGCATGTATTTATTTGAGAAAAATCATCCAGAACGGATTATTGGCTCTATCTGCTTTAGCAACATCCGCTCCGGCAGTTTCTTAAGCTGCAGCATAGGATATAAAATTGATTACCGTTATGAAGGCAGAGGATATACAACCGAAGCACTGCAATATGCCATTCATAACATCATTTTCGCAGAATACGGTCTACACCGCATTGAAGCCGCCGTGCATCCGGCCAACATTCCATCCCTACGTATTATGGATAAGCTGGGCTTTGAAAAAGAAGGCGTTGCCAAAGATTTTGCCATGCTCAATGACCGTTGGGAAGACCACATTAAATATGCATTCATTAATCGCAAATAGAAAATGAGGTTTCAGAGCATCTAACCACTCCGAAACCTCATTTTTTATAGCCTAACCTCTCTACACCAATATCCAAAATCTCCATAATCTGCCTTTTCTTTTCTCATCGGCACAAATTTATCAAATCCGTATGTAACAGCCACCTGCTCCTCTTCCTGCCAAAGCATCCCCGGCACACCAATAAAGCAAATTTCCGGTTCGCCTTTTCTTCTTAAAATAATAATATGGCGAAAACGATTATATCCGTACTGTACAAAACCATTCTCCTTCCACTCTCCCAAAAGAGGGGAAACCTCCTGCAGTTCCCAAGGAGTGATACCAATACACTCTTTTTCCGGTTCATAAAAGGGATAAAGCTTGGTGTATCCGTCAAAACAATCTTCTCTTCCTACATCTTTTTCCTCGTTTACCTGACAACCACCGCCATCCATCTGCTTTTCATAATAATCTTCTTCTACTTCCCGTAATTCTTCATTTTGTTCCAAAACAGCTGCTCTCACTTCAATTTCTTCCGGTTCAAATCCATAAATCGGCTTATCGTCCCATTCCGTTCCCCAGAAGCGATTTGCCGTAATGTATACAATAATTCCTCCAACCTTCTCAAAGTCACAACTGGAACCACCAAGATTCTTACTGTCTGTCGTAATTTTACACTCCCCTATTCCATCCAGAATACGCATTTCTTTCATAAAAATGCCCTGCATATTTCCTTCTTTCCTATAAAACAAATATACACTGGCTTTCTGCTCCCGTTTTACCACATCCTTTATATGAATATGAATCCGGCATTCATCGTTATGATTTTCTATTCTTGCATACCCTACGTTGTCCTTCTTTCTTCCGTTTTCATAACTGAACATGTAGGATACAAATCTCTTATAAACAGACATTAGCATACTTCCTTTTTCACTAATATATGAGAGAAACAAGGAAATATGACAACAAAAAAAGCCCCAACCCGACGACCTCACATCGTCAAACTGAGACTTTAGTGCGCGATCAGGGGCTCGAACCCTGGACACCCTGATTAAGAGTCAGGTGCTCTACCAACTGAGCTAATCGCGCATTCGCATTTCATAAACACAAGTGATATTATATACTATGTTTTTACAAAATGCAAGTACTTTTTTAAACTTTTTTAAAAAATTTTATTTTTTACATATGAGCCTTTAATTTTGCCTCTACTTCTGCCTTATCTGTAGCTCCTACGATTCTGTCTACTTCCTTTCCATCCTTGAAGAACATCAGGGTTGGAATGGAAAGCACACGATAACGACTTGCTACAAATGGTTCATCATCAATATTTAACTTACCAATCACTGCCTGTCCTTCGTATTCTTCTGCAAGCTTTTCTACAATTGGAGCCATCATCTTACATGGTCCGCACCAGTCTGCATAAAAATCTACCAATGCAACCTTATCGCTCTTTAATACTTCTGCATCAAAGCTATCCTCTGTAAATAATACTGCCATGTCAATTTCCTCTTTTCTTTTATTTTTACTTTTTCTTTTTATCCAGAACGTTGCAGACTTCTTTCCATGACTTCACTATCTGAAGCACCATATTATTAACTTTTACATTGCCTGCCAAACTTCTTTCCAATTTCTTTTTTATAGGATTGCCCATTTTACTGCCTCTATACCATATGTTTCTTTACAATATATGATAAAAAAATAAATATGAGCCCGCCTTTTCTCATTTTCTCTCTTATTTTTGATGAATGACCATTCGATTAATTGGCTTTCCTTCTTTGGAGAACTTCTCCTCATACTCTGTCATTACATTACCTTCGTTGTATTCGCTGTTATGTAAATCGTAAGTATAATTCTCAATTATCCAGTCAGCTTCCTTTGCCTGCTCCAATGAGAAATCAAACAAATCGCGGTTATCTGTTTTAAAGATAACTTTTCCTTCTTTCTTTAAAACATTCTCATATCTTGCAAGGAATCTTGTAGAAGTTAATCTTCTCTTGGCATGTCTGTCCTTTGGCCATGGATCTGAGAAATTAAGATAAATCTGTGCTACTTCCTCTTTTTCAAATACTTCTTCTAACTCTTCTGCATCCATTCGGATAAATACCAGATTCTCAATCTGCTTTTCTTCCATTTTTTGCAGCGCTCTTACTAATACACTGGAGAATTTCTCAATTCCCACATAATTAATGTCCGGATTTCTTTCGGCAAGCTCCATAATGAACTTACCTTTTCCCATACCTACTTCAATATGAATTGGATTCTCATTTCCAAAAAATTCATGCCATCTGCCTTTGTTCTCCTTTGGCTCCTGCACCGTATATTCATCAGCTGCAATCTTTTCTCTTGCACCGCGTACATTTCTTAATCTCATTCTGCTCCACCTTTCTTTGCCAGATTTTACGCTCACGTTGATTTTACTATAAATCTATCAAAAATAAAAGACCCTTTACTTTTAAGATTTCATAAATTTTGGTGATAGCGTTTGACACCACCTTTGCTTTCTCTTATAATCTATAAATAATAGGCACCAACCACCTGTGTCTGTTATCATTTTGTTTTAGAAATATGAGGAGTAACCTTTTATGAAATATAGTAAACGTTTATTTACATTATTATTGACAATCAGCATACTGGCAAATCAGTTTTTATCCGGTGCTGCGTATGCCTCTGCCACAGAAAACACCACCAAAAACTGGCCAAGCGCACCTTCTGTAAATGCTGAATCCGCTATTTTGATGGATTTATCTTCCGGTGCCGTTCTTTATGAAAAGAATTCTCATAAACCACAGTATCCTGCCAGTATCACCAAAATTATGACCACCTTGCTCGCAATTGAGAATTGCTCCATGGGTGAAATCGTAACATTTTCTCACGACGCTGTTTTTGGTATTGAAACAGGAAGCAGTCATATCGGTATTGATGAAGGCGAACAGCTTACCATCGAGCAGTCTCTTTATGCCATTATGCTGGCTTCTGCCAATGAAGTATCATGGGGTGTGGGGGAACACGTTGCCGGGTCAATTTCCGCTTTTGCAGATATGATGAATGCACGTGCCAAAGAGCTTGGCTGTCTTAATACCAATTTTGTCAATGCCAATGGTCTTCACCACGACGACCACTACACAACAGCTTATGATATGGCACTGATTGCCAGAGCTGCTATGCAGTACGAAACATTCCGTAAGATTACAGCAACCAAACGTTATACAATTCCACCAACCAACAAGCATGATGTTGATAATATTTTCTTAAATCATCATCAGATGCTTATGGGTAACAATTATCCACAGTATAAATATGAATACTGTATTGGTGGCAAAACCGGATATACCTCAAAGGCAGGCTCTACTCTTGTTACCTTTGCCAAAAAAGGAGATATGGAATTAGTTTGTGTAGTTATGAGAGCCAATGGTGCTGCTTCTCCAGAAAATCAATACACCGATACGACCGGACTTTTTAACTGGGCATTTGAGAATTTTACACAATATGATATCAGTGCTGCTGCCAGTGAGTTGGAAGATTCCGAATTGCAATTATTTACAAAGTATAATCCACTATTTGATGCCGGACAGACACCACTTTATCTAAGTAATTCCTCTGTTTTACTCCCAAATGGAGTTGCTTTGGAGGAAACGGTAAAGAGCGTAAATATCTATTCTGATGTAACCTTAAAGAATACCGAAAACATCATTGGTAATATTACTTACACTTACAACGACCGCATTGTCGGTAATTCTGATATTATTTTCAGAATCTCTGATACCGATAAACTTGCGACAGTTCACCCAATCAAAGAAGTAAATGCAGATTCCATTCGTACATTAGAACGATATAACCTGAAACCATATATCATTGGCGGTATTTTTATTTTTATCATTGGAAGCATACTTGCTTATTTCTATTTTACCAAACGTAATAACCATAGAAAAAGATATACATTGCATTTTTAGAACATGCAAAAAGAACTCGGAAACAATTCATTTCCGAGTTCTTCTTATTATAGGCTAAAGTTTATAGACTAAGGTCTAAGTCCAAGTCCGCCTTCTAATGTTAATGTTTCACCTGTCATATATTTGAAATCTGGATGAGCTAACTGTACACAAACACGTCCGATTTCATCTTCAGAATCACCAAAGTGTCCTACTGGTGGTGTGTGAACGTTCTTTTCAAATGCTTCTGGATATGCATTCTTAAACTGTTCTAACTGTGCTGTCCAAGCAAGTGGGCACACTACGTTAACGTTAATTCCATCTCTTGCCCATTCTGTAGCAGCTACACGGCTAAGACCACGGATACCTTCTTTTGCTGCTGCATAAGAACACTGTCCGAAGTTACCAAAAAGACCTGCACCAGATGCAAAGTTGATAACAGCACCTTTTGCTTCTTTTAAGTGTGGATAGCAAGCTTTCATGTAATAGAATGCTGCATAAAGTCCTGAATACATAGCAAGGTTAAACTGTTCTGTTGTATGATCTGCAAGTGTTACACCAGAAGCAGATGCCTGTGCATTGTTAATTAAAACGTCAATACGACCAAATTTGTCCATTGCCTGTTTTACAACATCGTTTGCAATTGCTTCGTTGTCAGCACCGTCACTGATATCTGCCTGAACTGTTAATACCTGAACCCCGTAAAGTCTTTCTAATTCTTCTTTTGCTTCTTCTAATTTCTTAACATTACGTCCTGTGATAACAAGATTTGCGCCCTCTTTCGCATAAGCTGTAGCAATACCGTAACCGATAGAACCACATCTTCCGTCAGATAATACGGCACGACCTGCACCTGTAATAATCGCTGTTTTTCCTGTTAAAAATCCCATTGTAAAAAGCCTCCCTTTATAATATATAGATTGTTAATTATTTAACGTTCTGTATATATTATAAAGGAAGACTTCCAAAATAGCAACTATTTTTTTATTTTATTTCACTTTTATTCTACTTCTTCATTGTACGCCTTTATTTTTAAAACTGCAACCCCATATTTACCTTCTTTTACGATACTTGGCACTTCGTTTTATACGCTTCTTTTCTTTTATCTGCATATAACGTTCACAAAGTTCTGTTGCACTTTCCTCTGGAATCAACTTTACAATTTTTACTGCAAAAGATTTACCTTCTTTTGTTTTATAAACACGAATTTTACCTTTCAGATAACCATGCTCCCTGCACAATGCAAGACAGCTATAGTTCTTCATATTATTGCTGAACCATTTCGTCTTTTTGGCAGCCTTTTTGCCACACTGACAGCAGACCATATACTTAATATCCTTATCTTCCATCAGTTCTTCTTTGGTATCGTATGCACAGGAAATTCGTTTTGTATAATTATTATAAAGCACATATACCTCATCTTCCTTGGTTCTTGGAGGATGATAATAATCCAGTGAATAATAATTATCAATTATATCTGTCTCTATTCGCTGTAATACTCTTGCAGTATATTCTGCATCCCATATTGCTCTGTGAAATGATTTCCCCTTCTCAATTTCAAAATAGTCCACTGCATACTCTAAAGTCTTCGGATTTTTTACTCCTTCTGTAAAAATAGAAAACAGCTTCTGTACATCATAAAACACAAATGGTCCTTTCGCTAACGGCTCCATACCATAATACTCCATGTTTCTCTGAAGCTCCATCAAATCCGAAGTTCCCCATGTTGCAAAGCAATAATTCACTCCACACCATTTTAGAAAACGCCCCATAACCTCTGGAAAAGGAGCTCCTTTTTGAAGCTCTTCTATATCCAGATGAATAATTTCATTGGTCTTGGGATGAATATTAGTATACACACTTGGACAAATCAACTCATGAAAAGTGTCTATAATCTCTCGACCATTATTCAATTTTACTGCGCCAATTTCAATAATCTCGAAAGGAAAATCTTCTTTTTCCCTTTCTCCTATCGGACACTGGTTCCATTCAAGGTCAATTACAATATAATTCAAACTGGTTCCAACTTTCTTTTACTTCTTAACTCATGGAAGCAATCAATGCTGCAATTTCATCTGGTGTCATTGCTCGATTTGGGTCATCTACTACCGGTGCCACCACTACTGGCTCTGATGCCGGCTCTTCTACTAGTTCTGGTTCTGGAATTACAAGCTCCTCTTCCTCTAATACAGCAAAAATGTCTTCTGGAATTTCTTCTTCTACTACCTCATCAAACATATCCTCCGGAATCAGAATTTCCTCTATGTCACTTTCTTCTTCCTCATCCAACATCGCAAATAAGTCTTCCGGAATACCATCTTCCAATGCATCCGGAATGTCTTCCTCTATTTCCAGAATCGCAGACTCTTCTTCCTCTACTACCTCATCATATACATCCTCTGGAATCAGGATTTCTTCTATGCCGCTTTCCTCTTCCTCATCTAACATTGCAAATACATTTTCTGTCATGCTTTCTTCCATTTCCGGTAAATCTTCTTCTACTTCCATCTCTGGTACATAAGAAGGAATTTCCTCAATTTCTTCTGTCACTGACACTGAAGAAATTGGCATATCAAGCACTGGCATTGCTGCCACAGAAATATTCATATTCTTGAGACTTTCTTCCAAGTCACCTAATTTACTACTTAAAACAGAAGTATTATTAGCCACACTCTGCTTCAATTCTTCTGCTGCCGCAAGGAACTGTTCCTGTGCTGCCGTAGCTGCTTTCTGTACATTTACAACTTCTTCGTTAATAGCCCCTGCAACCTTCTGGTTATCTTCACGACCATAAGCGATCATTACTTTAACTGCTTTTTCCTGTGTACTGATTATTTCACTGGTTGCAGCCTGAATCTGACTTTCTAATCTTTCATAAGCTGCTTTTCTATCTTCATTCTCCTGCTTAAGAATCGTAAAAATTGCTTTACCGACTAATATTAATTCATCCAACTTACTTTCCAGTTTTGCCTGTTTTTCTTTTTCTAATTCTAATCTTGTCTGCTCTAATTCCTCGCGAAGCTGTTCGGCTTCTAATTCCTTCTGTTTTTCTTCCATTTTTGATGCATTATCAAAAAGCTTCATTTGTAATCCCCCTATAATTTGATGAATCCGGTTATCGCATTGAAAACCAAATACCACTTCCTGTCGCCTAATTTACTTCCTGGGTACATTTTACCACACTTGATAGCAAAAAGAGAAGAGAAACCTCCGATTTCTCTTCTCTTTTTTATTATATTTTCGTTATTATTATCTAATTTCTGTCTTTCCACCCATATATGGCTGTAAAGCTGTTGGAATCTTGATGCTTCCATCTGCCTGTAAGTTGTTTTCTAAGAATGCAATTAACATTCTAGGTGGTGCAACTACAGTATTGTTTAATGTATGAGCGAAGTACTTATTGCCATCTTCACCTTTAACACGGATTTTTAATCTTCTAGCCTGTGCATCTCCTAAGTTAGAGCAGCTGCCAACTTCAAAGTATTTCTGCTGTCTTGGAGACCATGCTTCTACGT
>CAZRLE010000005.1:0-28043 GCA_964600705.1 uncultured Lachnoclostridium sp.
TTTGTTGGGCTAAAACCTCGAACGCCACCCCACCCCTACACCAGTATTTTTCTTGCAACTGTGACTTCACTGAGAAAGTCTATTCTCTCGAATTTTTGCTTTCATTGCGAGGCTTTATCGTCGATAAACTTGCACTCCCAAGCCTCGCTTGGCAAAAATTCTTCAAGCATGACTTTCTAACAGTGAAGCACGTTGTCGGGCGAAAAATGCTGGTGTAGGGGTGGGGTGGCTGTTTAAAGGTTATCGGCACACGGAACAAACTATAGCAGATATTTGTTAGGATTTATTGACTCATTTTATAAAAGTAATTTCCCCTTTCACAGTCAGGATTTTCTGCGGTGGGCAATTACCTAAATACTTTGATTACGGCAATAAAGTATAATAAAAAAGAACAAATGTGGATATATTTTACGATAGCCAACCTGAAAACTATTAGTAAAACAATACTTGAAGAATTTTGCCAGGTGCGGTTCGAAAGTGCAAGCTTGTCGACGAAAGGACCGCACAATAGAGGCAAAATTCGAAAGTATTAAGTTTTACTTTAGTTTGAAAGGTTGCCAGTAAAATATATCTACTTTGTTCTTTTTTCAAAGACTTCCTCGAAATCAAAGTTATATCATAAAAGCCACCGCAGTAAGTCCGTCCGTTCAAAGTGTTCCGTTTGCCAAGGTGTCAGCCCCACAAACCTAAATTTATCAAATTGTTTTTACAGCAATAAAGCAAGTTCAATTTCATCATCATCTTCATTACCCGTTTCTTTAAAACCTAATTTATAATATAAATGTTGTGCAATCGCATTATCTTTATTACATGTTAAAACTACTTTATTAGATTGTCCAAATGGTTTAGATGCAATAAAATCCAGACATTTTTTTAGAGCAAGTTCTCCGAATCCTTGATGCTGATATGCAATATCAATCATCATGTGCCAAATGTTGTATTCTTCAAGGTCGTAATCATATATCACCATCATATATCCAACCATTGTGTCATCATTAAATATTCCAAAAGGAATGCACTGATTATAATATACATATGCCTGTGCTAAACTTCTAATCGGATTTGAAACGAAGTGTTCTTGTTCCTTTCCAACCTTCAAGTTAAATGCTTGTATAAAATTATTTTCATCAATTCTTGTTAATTCCATTTTACTCATAATACCTCCTGTTTATTATCGAAGGGATTACAGCAAATAATTTCCCTCCAAATCAAATGTTTCAATAATTACAAAATTATAGTTTTTATTCATAATGAACCTCTCCTTTTGGTTTAAAATATCTATGTAAACACAAATGTGTAATTGTTTCTCTATAAAATCAAATTTAATTACACACTATTCGTTGTACCAGTTTTTGTCAATCACAGCCCTACAACTTCTGATTCACCAGAAGCCCCTTAATATCTTCTTCTGTAATTTCCTTCATCTCCACCATAACCTTCAATTCCTTCTGAAGCATCTGGCAATCCTGACTAATATCCTGAATCTCTCCCATTGTCTCAACTGTATCAGAAAGAGCTGCTTCCGCTGGTGTTTCCTTCTTTTCCTCTAATTTTTCCTGTTCCTCTTCCTTTTTCTCCTTGAGTTCTTCTGCTTTTTCCTTCTCTTCTTCCAGTTTTTCATCTACGTGCTCTTTGGCTTCATTCACAATGTCATTTAGAATTTCCTTACCGGCAGCCTCCATAATGTCATCGGCTTCCTCCCTCGCATCCACCATGCCATGAGATTTAAGACGTTCCACCATAATATCTTCTACCGCCATATTTCTTGCCTTAGCTTCTTCCCTTGCCAAAATAATATCTCTGCCAAGCTCGCCCTCTGCCTTGGCAAATTCTATCAATTCCAATGTCTGCTCCGGTGTTGGCTTAGCCCCTTCTTTATCCAGACCATACTCTGCCATATACTGTTCTTTTGCTGCCTTGGTATCCTTTAGCTTTTGCAGACTCTCCTTCATTTCTTCTTTTAACTTGGCAACTTTTTCCTTCTGCTCTTCCACCATAGCATCTATTTCTTTTTCATTACCAAATTCCTCTTCTAACACACGCATGGCTTTCTTTCTTGCCATGGCACGTTTTTCTTCAATTCCATTTGTTGTGAGCATAAGATTACCTGCAAAAATGGAATTGCCTGCTTCCTGTTTTGCGTTCTGTAGTTTTTCACTACCAATACCATTTATATTCTGAGTCCCATTTTCATTAAAAACAGATAATCCATTGCCATTCTGCTGTACACGAATATTCATGACAATACCTCCTATGCCTCTTGCTATATATGTGCTATATTTCCAATCTCTTTCTATACTACTTTCTTTAGGTATTATCGACACATTCTCACCCAAAATTTATAATCTAACATTACGCTATATGCTACCAAGCCACTTTAATACCTTAGGTGCTGCAATCAAAAACCACGCCGAAAACTGCTCCGGATGTTCCATAAGTTCTTTCGCAAGCTCCTCATACTCTACCCAGCGGTAATTTTCTATCTCCTCTGGATTCGGTATAATGTCACCCGCATATTCTCCTACAATAATGTGGTCAAATTCATACTCACTTAAATCTCCATAAGACTGAAAATAAACAAAAGAATCCATCTCTTTTAAAGCAAGACTTCCTTCTTTAATTCCAAGTTCCTCTTCCACACGGCGATTGGCTGCCTGTATCAGCTCCTCTCCCTTTCGTGGATGGGAACAGCAGCTGTTTGCCCAAAGCCCGCCAGAATGATACTTATTTTTTTCTCTCTGCTGAATTAACATTTTCCCATTCGAATATAGAAAAACCGAAAACGCACGATGTAAAATATTTCTTTTATGCGTTTCTAATTTTTCACCATATCCAACTACATTGTCATTTAAATCTACCCAAATTAATTCATCTTTCATCCCTATTTCCCCTTTTACAGCTTCTCTATTTCGGTTTTTATCATATGGTAATTCATAACTAAAATATCACACTATTTGTAGAAACACAACACATAGCCCTACGTTTTTCCTATATAGATATTGCATCTGTTATTATTATATGTTAAACTTTTTCCCATCAAAAAATACGAACTTAACGGAGGAATTGAGGATGAATACAAATACACAAAAATTAGTTCAGGCTTCCATGCTTGCTGCCCTTTGCTGTATTGCAACCATGATTATTAAAATACCATCACCATTAAAAGGGTATGTCAACCTTGGAGACTGCATGGTATTACTTTCCGGATGGACTCTTTCCTCACAATATGCTTTCCTTGCAGCCGGAATTGGTTCTGCACTCGCCGATGTTTTTTCCGGTTATATAATCTATGCACCTGCAACGTTTATCATTAAAGGGCTTATGGCAATCATTGCACACTACTGTTTCAGAACTATAAACGTTAGAATGGAACGAATCACTTCAAGAGTTCTCAGCGGAATTCTTGCAGAACTAGCAATGATAATTGGTTATTTTGTATTTGAGGGAGTTTTATATGGCGTTGCTCCTGCAGGCTTAAATATTCCTGCTAACAGCGTTCAAGGTGTTGTGGGATTAATTGCCGGAATGGCACTTATAAAAGTATTTGAGAATACACGATTGTTTTATAAAATTTAATATACCTTGAATTTAATTCATATCATAAAATTCGAAAATCCGTATCCAGATAAATTTCAGATACGGATTTTCTTTTATTATTAGGTTATTCGACAACTAATATTATATGGACTATTTCTGTGCCAACAGCGCTGCCCCCAATGCACCTGCATATCTTCCCTCAGGAATTGGCTGCACTGTTGTCTTTAACTTCTTAGATAAGGCATCTGCAAAAAATGCACTATGGCTTAATCCACCAGTTAAAATAACTGTTTCTGCCAGTTCATGTCTGGATACCAACTGACATACCTTTGCAGCTACCGAATCTACCACACCTGCCGCTATGTCTTCACGCACTCTACCTTCTCCTATGTAGCTGATAACTTCGCTTTCCGCAAATACGGTACAAAGAGAGCTAATCGGTGCAATGGTTCCCTTTGCAGCCAGTTCAAACAATTCATCAATACTAATCCCAAGGCGGTTTGCCATAATTTCAAGAAACTTTCCAGTTCCGGCAGAACATTTGTCATTCATCAAGAAATCAGATACCATTCCACCTCGAACCTGAATGGATTTGGTGTCCTGACCACCCACATCAATGATAGAACAATTGTCGCCTGCTAATTTTTGACCACCCTTGGCATGACAGGTAATCTCTGTCACCACTTTATCTGCAAATTCCACCGCAATTCGACCATAGCCGGTAGCTACAACCCTTGTGGTTTCTTTATTTTCTACATCAATTTCTTCCTTTAACAGATTATCCTTGATAATCTGCGCCGCATCCTTACTGCTCCAGCCTGTTGGAAGAACAAATTTCAACTCTTTATCTCCAAGAACAACTACTTTGGAAGCCGTTGAACCAATATCAATTCCCACATAATACACCTAAATACAACCTCCATTCTATACCTCTTTCTCTTTGAATATCCAATGTCACAGACAATTTTCCTATATGAGTAGAGAAAAATTGTCTGTGATTTTATAAATCTCTAACCTTCTAGTTTACTTCTTAATATCATAATGACAAGCAACCTTGTGACCCACTGCCACTTCTCTCATTTCTGGTGCGAAACTACGACATTTATCTGTTGCATAAGGACATCTTGTATGGAATGCACAGCCTTTAAACTCATCTGTACGAACCGGCTGTTCTCCAGAAAGTGCATCTTTCCGCGCTTTCTTTTGTCCCACATTAGGAACTGACTCAAATAATGCCTGTGTATATGGATGACAGGTATTATTAAACAATTCCTCTGTTTCAGCTTCTTCTACAAGAGTTCCCAGATACATAACGCCGATTCTATGTGAAATATAACGCACTACCCCAATATCATGAGAAATAAATAATAAGCTTAAATTCATTTCTTTTTGTAATTCCATTAACATATTTAAAATCTGTGCCTGAATAGATACATCTAATGCAGACACTGGTTCATCACAGACAATCAGTTTAGGGTTAATCATCAAAGCTCTTGCGATTCCAAGACGTTGAACCTGCCCACCAGATAACTCATGTGGATATCTAAAATAATGTTCTTCTGGAAGTCCTACTTTATGAAGGATATCCAAAACCTGTGTACGTCGTTCTTCCTTATTTCCAATTCCATGAATAATCAATGGCTCTTCTAAAATATTTCCAATACGCTGCCTTGGACTTAATGAAGATAACGAATCCTGAAATACTAACTGGATTTCTTTTCGAAGCGGTCTGAATTCATTATCATTTAATTTTGTTAAATCCTTACCAGCATACAAAATTTCACCACTATCTGGCTTCACAAGCCCTAAAACAGAACGTCCTGTTGTAGTTTTTCCACAACCAGATTCTCCTACAAGACCATAAGTTTCACCTTCATATAATTCCAAGGACATATTAGAAACTGCATTCATATATGTTTTTGGTGGAAACATTTTTCCAAGTGGACCATAAATAGGATATTTTTTTTGTAAGTTTTTTACTTCTAATAATAACTTTTTATCAAATGATTCACCCATTATTCCACCTCCAGTTTCATTTCTGAATCTTTCCAATATTTCCAGCACTTTGCCTTGTGTTTTGGAGAAACTTCAACAAGTGGTGGTTCTTCATTTCTACATTTCTCATCTGCATATGGGCATCTTGTGCAGAAATGACATCCCTTTGGAATTGCCGAAAGGGCAGGAACATTTCCCGAAATAACAGGAAGTACCTCCTCTCGGTTAACATCCATTGTAGGAATGCACGCCAAAAGTCCCTCTGTATATGGATGTAATGGATGCTCAAACAATTCTTCTGTCAATGCTTCTTCTACAATCTGCCCTAAATACATAACTCTTACACTATGGCAAAGCTGGGACACTGCACCCATATCATGTGTAATAAATAACACGGACATACCGAGCTTTTCATTCAAATCTACTATTAAATTCAAGATTTGCTCCTGAATCGTTACATCCAATGCCGTTGTAGGCTCATCTGCAATCAACAAGCTTGGTTCACATGCCAAAGCCATAGCAATCATAACTCTCTGCTGCATACCACCAGATAATTCAAATGGATACTGTTTTACACAACGCTCTGGACTCGGAATTCCTGTAAGTTTTAACAGTTCCATACTCTTTTGTCTAGCTTCCTGCTTAGACATCTTTTTATGTAGAATTAAAACCTCATCCAACTGCTTTCCTACTGTATGAACCGGGCTTAGCGAAGTTAAGGGATTTTGGAAAATTACAGATATTTTATTTCCTCGAATTTCCTGCATCTTTTTTAACGGAATTTCCAAAAGATTTTGTCCCTCAAACATAATCTCGCCATCGTATTTTACATTTGAATCATGATCCCTTAAACGCAAAATTGATTGAGACATTACACTTTTTCCAGAACCAGATTCTCCTACTACACCCACAATTTCTCCCGAATGAATGGTCATATTAACACCATCTACTGCCGCAACATATTTTTTACGAACAGGAAACATAACCTTCACATTCTTAAATTCTATGATTGCCTTGTCTTTATTCAAGGGATTCTGACTATTCTTTAATTTTTCATCCATTACTTCTTCCTCCCTTTTGCAGTTCTTGGATCAAGATAATCTCTAAGACCATCTCCCAATAAGTTCAAACTAAGTACACACAGAATTACGCAGGCTCCTGGAAAAATGGCTGTCCAAGGTGCTTTTGAAAGTACCTGTTTACTTGCCTGTAAAATATTGCCCCAACTTGCAGCCGGTGCAGGAATTCCGGCCCCCAAAAAGCTTAGAGATGCCTCTGCAATGATTGCCTGTGCAAAAATAAAAGAAGCTTGTACTGTCAATGGTGAAATAACTCCCGGCAAAATCAATTTCCACAAGACACGAAAATCACTTGCTCCTTGTACTTTTGCCGCTTCTACATACATCTGCTCTTTAATTACCATGGCGCTTGCTCTTACTGTACGAGCCACACTAGGCGTATATACAATGGTCAGTGCCAGAATAACATTCCAATTAGTTGCTCCCAATGCTGCCATTAATGCAATCGCAAGAAGAATCCCAGGAATTGCAATCAAACCTTCACATACTCTCATCAAAATCTGGTCTAAAATCTTAAAATAACTTGCATAGATTCCAATAATAGTACCTAATACACAGGAAAATACAGCAACACAACCACCTACCCAAAGGGATACTCTGGCACCATACAATACTCTTATGAATAAATCTCGCCCAAATTCATCTGTGCCAAAAATATGCTCTGCGCTTGGGGGCTTTAATCGATCAACCACAACCATAGCATTGGGATCAATTGTGCTAAACGCAGGAATAAATATAGCAGCTAAAACAATGATTACAAATACTGTAAAACCAATAATTAATCCCGGACTTGCAAGTAAACGCTCCTTACGAATCTGTCTCTGCTCTTTTAGAACCGCTTCACTATTTGCCCTAGAAACAGAATTACTATTTACTGACATACTTTACCCCCTTCCTATTTACGCCCCGGCTGAATACGAGGGTCTACTAAACCATAAAGTATATCTACTGCCAAATTTACAAAAACATAAATCAAGGTAATAAATAATACAACTCCTTGAATAACAAACACATCTCGTCGATTAATCGCACTAATTGTTAACATCCCAAGACCTGGAATATTAAATAATGTTTCTGTTACAATTGTTCCTGTTACCAAACTTCCAAAAGACTGTCCTGCCGCTGTAAGAATAGTAGGTGCTGCATTTTTAAGTGCATAACCCAAAACAACGGCCTTTTCTCCCAGCCCCTTTGCTCTTGCTGTACGCATATACCCCATTCCAAATACATCCAGCAAAGCCGAACGAGTCATTCTAGTAAGGTACGCTGCCTGTACAATTCCTAAAGACATAGCAGGAAGCAGTAAATATCTGATATGTTCCCATATACCTTTACTAAGCGGTGCATAACCAGCTACCGGAAGCAGTCTTAGATGCACGCCAAAAAACAGCATTAAAAACATACTTAATAGAAAACCCGGAAGTGCAACACCTACTAAAGAAACCGTTACAGTAGCCAAATCCACTACTGTTCCTCTCTTATAAGCTGCCAGAATCCCCATAGGGATTGCCAATAACAAAGCAATTAATTGAGCTAAAACAGCCAGACTCAATGTAGGAATAAAATATTCTCCTATTGCTTCTAATACCGGCTGCTGTAAGAAATAAGATTGTCCCCAATCACCTTTAAAAACATTAAAGAACCAATCTGTATATTGCACCAAAAAAGGTCTGTCAAAACCCAGCTCTGCATTCAATGCTGCAATTTGCTCTGCCGTTGCTTCCAGCCCGAGAAGAGCCGTAGCCGGTCCCCCCGGAATCATATAAACTACCAGAAAAATAGTAACGGATACAACAAACAGAGTCGGAATAACTGACAGAAATCGTTTGATTATGTAGGATAACATGCAATCGCCTCCACTCTATGCAAATAAGTCGGGGTACAGAGGCACCCCGACTCCATAATCTTTATAAAAGAATTTATTATTCTGCTACTGTTACATTCCAGTATACTGGATAATGGAAGTTATCGAATCCTTCTACGTTATTGGAAACTGCAATTGCACTGCTATAGTGACCAAGTACACTTGCTGCACCATATTCATATAAGAATAACTGTAATTTTTCCCAAGCTGCAGAAGCTTCTTCTGTGCTAGCAGCAGTACGAATTGCATTAATGCCTTCACCAATTTCTGGACGATCCAAACCTGCCCACGCTGTACCAAGAACTGTCAACTGAACTGGAAGCATATTGTAGCTATTACTTGTAATAAATAAATCAAACTGGTCAGTATTTGATCTGTGATCCATAAATGTACTGAAATCATAGCTTTCTACTTCTGCATTAATTCCAGCAGCAACAAGCTGTGCATGAACAACTAATGTTGCATTATACATTTCACTATAATCTGGTGTTGTAACTAATACAACTTTTTCGCCATTATATCCTGCTTCTTCTAAAAGCTGTTTTACTTTTTCTACATTGTTCTGACTGTAGTATTCCTTACCTGAATCTGTTCCCCACTGTGCGTCTTTTGGATTACACCAGCCAGGATTTAACGCATACAGATTTGGATCTCCATATGCTGCTAACATAATATCTTCACAATTAAGCGCTGCAAGAACTGCCTGACGCATTGTTTCATTTGCTAAAACACCTTTTGTTGTATTGAAGAATAAGTTAAGTGTACCAGCTGTTTTTGTAGGTACAGTTAATGTTGTATCAGCCGCAAGACTTGCATACTGTTCCAATGGAATTGATTCAGCAATATCATATTCACCAGTCTGAACACCTGCAATACGTGTAGAATTATCTGTTACTACACGGAAGAAAATATTTTCTGTAGGTGCAGATTTTGTTCCTGTAAATCCACTTGCTGCTCCTTCAACACCCTGATAGTCTGCATTACGTGTTATCTGTACATACTGATCCTGTTTCCATTCTGCTAATTTATATGGACCTGTACCAATGTATTCAGAAATTCCTTCTGCTGTTGCTGTTTCTACAACAGACTTTGGATAAATTGCTGCAAACTGAATTGGTCCTGCAAGAACGAGCATGATATCAGAAGAAGCCTGATTTACTGTCATTTTAACAGTATAATCATCTACTTTTTCAAATACAGTTCCACCAATTAATGTATTTGCTTTGCTGGATAATTCTAACCAACGTGTCATAGAAGCTACTACGTCATCCGCTGTCATTTCCTGACCATTATGGAATTTAACTCCCTGACGAAGAGCAATTGTATAAACAAGTCCTGTTTCATCAATTTCATAACCTTCTGCTAATACCGGAGTTGGTTCATAATTTCCATTTAATGCAAATAAAGGCTCATAAATATGTGTACCGATTCCAGCTACGATATTAGAGTTCACACTATGAACATCTAATGAAGGGGGATTTGCAGTAATTGCTACATTTAATTCATTTTTGTAAGTTACTTCCTCTGTTGTATTAGAAGCAGTATCTTCTGTTGTTGCTGTTGTGTCAGTTGTTGTGCTTTCTTCAGATGAACCACCGCCACAACCTGTTAATACAGTTGACACACATAATGTTAATGCCAACATAGTTGCTAAAAATTTTCTTTTCATAAGTATTCTACCTTTCCTTGATTTTCTTTAAAAAGCGCTATATTTACTATAACTAAACTTTATAAAGTTACTTTCATTCTAATGAAATATAATAACTCCGTCCAATCGAAAAAAGATTACATTTTGTACTACTTTATTTAATTTTTCAATAGAAAATATATCCCAATAAATGCTCCCTGAGATAGCCAATTCTAATTCCCTCATAATACATTAGCAATACCTGTCCCTGTTGGGATTTACATCCTTTCTCACTTTTTCAATTCCTAAAATCTCAATCTGGTTTTCTTCTACACAAATTTTGATTTTATCCACATCCTCTTCCGAAACCATAAGGGAAATTCCACAACATTTGCTTAAACTTCTGGGGGTTGGAGCAATTGCTGCCCTGACCCCCTGTTCCTTTAATGCCTTATGAAGTCGAAGTCCATTATCATGATTTGGAAAAAGAACATAATGCTGATATATTTCCTTTTCCATATGTAACTACCTTTAATTATTAAGCATTTCGATAAATGCTGCAATTCTTGTACGAAGCTGCTGTGCATCGCTATCTGTGTAATCTGTTTCAATACCAAGAACAGGAATACCCTCTTCTTTTAATGCTTTTTCTACACTGTAACCTTCTGTATCGTATAAGCAACAGAATTTAAGGTTAACATCGATAACACCATCTACTTTGTATTCTTTTACAAGTCGTTTGATGTCGTCAATTCTGCCTGTATTTGGTGTGAAGCATGCACAATTAATTCCTATATATCTTTCAGCAAGCGCCTGAATCTGCTCATCCACTGTTGTCTTTGTTTCATCTGTTTCACGTTCAAAGTAACGTACACCTGTACACATTTCTTCAAATACACTTACGCCATCTGCAACACGCTGATCTAATTCATCACAGAGTTTGTTTGTCATCTGTGCAAAACGTGTTGGGTCATCATAAAATGCAATCTGGGAAACTAATAAAACATCTTTTCCGCTGATTGGAAGCTTGTCATTTTTACGGAACTCATATAATCTCTTTAATGCTCTGCGTTTTTCGTTGATAAGCTTAATACTTTCACCTAATTTTTCAGCAGTAATTTCATTTCCTGTAAAATCTTCTACTACTTTCTTAAATTCTTTGATTTCTTCTGCCCATGCAGCAATGTCTTTTGCACGTTTCATCTGTGGGAGGTCCATTACATGAACAGGAACATCTTCTGCTAAGATTTCCCATGCTTTCTTCTTGCCGTCACAAGTAGTTTCCCCAACGTACATATCTGCAATTCTGAAGAATGGGCAGGTTCTGTCTAATCTTGCACCTACAGATGCTTTAATCAATGGACAAGTGTTAGTTGGAAGCACTTTTTCTCCGCCTGGTACCCAGAACTGAGAACCACCGCAAAGTCCTGTTGCAATTGCATCTGCTGCAAATACGATTTCATCCGGAACATATACGCAGAAAGTACCAAATACCTTTCCACCATTTTTCTGTAATCCGCCATAATAAAATACCTCCTAAGTTTTGAATTTTCTCCTGAGTATTTTTCTCTGTAACCCCATTTCATAAATGCTTTCTTAATCCAAAACATTTATTATTGAGAAAAATTCCCTACTTTTAGAATACTGCAATTAACAGAAAAATTTAAATTGTTAATATCAATAATGATTTTAAAAATATTTGTCTTCTCTATACTGGTGAAAATTCATAAAAATTTCTTTCAAGGCTCACTATAATAATTCTTTTTACATAAAACCTATAAACTCTTAAGTGCCTTAATTAAGTTCTCCACTTCCACAAACGTATTAAAGGGCGAAAATGCCACTCTTACCGTTCCCTGTGGAAAAGTTCCAAGGCTCTTATGCGCCAGTGGTGCACAGTGAAGTCCTACTCTTGTCATAATTCCATATTCCTGTTCCAGAATAAATGCTGCCTCTGCATTATCAAGCCGCTCAAAATCAAGAGATAATACAGCAACCCTGTCTTCCAAATTCTGTTTTCCGACAATTCTAACACCATCTATTTTCTTAATTTCGGAAATAGCAAATTCCATCAACTGTCTCTTCTTCATATACAATGCGTCAGTTCCCTGCTCCTCCAGATACTTAAGAGCTGTATGAAGCCCAACAATTCCTGGAAGATTCATGGTTCCGCTTTCATATTTATCCGGCATTTCTTCCGGCATCGTAAGTAAATCCGAATGACTACCCGTACCTCCTGCAATAAGTGGCTTCAATTCTTTATTTAATCTCTCAGAAATCAAAAATCCACCAATTCCCTGAGGTCCTAATAATCCTTTATGCCCTGTAAATGCCAGAAAATCAATATTCATTTTTTCCATATCCACCGGAATCGTTCCTGCACTCTGGGCAGTATCCACTGCAAAATAAATACCATTTTCCTTGCACAATCTACCAATTTCTTCAATCGGCTGCACCGTTCCCGATACATTCGAAGCATGATTTACAATCACAAGCTTCGTTTCCGGCTTAATCGCTTTTTCAAAGTCTGCTGCCTTTACAGAACCTTCTATATCTGCCTGAACACAGGTAAAAGTCACACCCTGCTCTTCCATTTGCACAAGGGGTCTCATCACTGCATTATGCTCCATAGAAGTTGTAAGAACATGGTCACCAGACTTTAATAATCCCTTAACCAGATAATTCAAAGAATATGTAACCCCCGGAGTAAATACAACCTGTCTGGAAGCTCCATTGAAAAGTCTTGCCAGCTGTTCTCTTGTATCCAACACAATACCAGCTAATTCATAAGCCTCTTCATAACCACCCCTATTTATATTGAAGGCTCCATTTTCTATAAGATTTGCCATAGCTTCACCCACACCTGGTGCCTTTGGAAACGAGGTACTTCCATTGTCAAAATATATTTTTTGCATTTACCTTCACCTTCTATTCTCTTCTTTTTACTAAATCTGTTACTAAAAGTATATATCCATTTTAATATTCTTGGCAATCTCTTAATTGTTTTATCTGTATCCAATTTCTTAATTTGAACATACTACTATTATATAGTTTTAATTTCATTTACCAACCTAAACTACTGAAATCTATAGGAGGTGATTTCGTGTTCAGTTTCACATGTCTCATAATTAGTGTCGCTTTGTTTCTTGGAGTTATAAGATTCGGAGATGAACTTCTTCGATTTTTGCATATTAAATTGTAACTCATTATTTTCAAAACAAATGTCATTTTTTTCATTCGTTAGCTGTAAAAAAAGAAAGTGCCTGCACAGACACTTTCTTTTTATAATTCCATTTTACATATTAAAATCTTTCTTCGTATTCCTCCAATTCTTTATCTACCATAAAGAATATAGAAAACAAAAATACTCCCCCAATTATGTTGCATGTATAAACAATCGTATCCACATCATATTTCAATTACTACCAAAACGTCATAAACCTTTTTCATTGTAAACAAGCATTTCCTCAAAGAATACTTCCAATTCTTCTTCCGACTTTACCATTTTTGCCCACACCAAAAGAAGCCCTGCTTCTCTCCATGTCATAAAATGGTTCCACACATGTTCATCCTGCCAGTATAACATCGTCCGACTCATAGCTTTTTCCAGATACCTAATACATTCTGAAACATTATTTTCTTCATTCCATATCAAAAATGCCCTCACCATATCTACATATTGCCAATGTATGGTGTCTTCTTCTTTTAAAAGTGCCTCATATTCTTCTAGTCTTTTTTTAACCCCTGCTCTATTCTCCTCTTCTAATTCCGTTTCAATTTCAATCCTCTTGGCAAAAAACTGGTAGTCCTCTTTTGATATAACATATTCCAATTTATCAGCAGATTTTCCTAATCGGCTCATTAACGCATCTAACAAAAAAAAATCTGGCATACACTTTCCCATTTCCAGCTTAGACAGAAGCTTCTGCGTACATAACCCTCCCCCAAGCTCCTCCTGAGTCATTCCACGTTCTTCCCTCAGCTTTAAAATCAGTTCACCAATCCCATGAATCTCCATATTTGTCACCACACTTATCGCATTTGTATTTTCCCAACTATTTACATTTTAACAGAATACCAATATGGTGTCAAAAAATCCAGAAACCTGCAATTGAATTTTCCCTTATAATATGCTACGTTTATAAAAACATCTTTAACAGGAGGTACTTATGATTAAAATTGGTTCCCACGTTGGAATGAGTGGAAAAGACATGTTTTTAGGCTCTGTCAAAGAAGCCTTATCCTATAATGCTAATACATTCATGGTGTACACAGGTGCACCGCAGAATACCAGAAGAAAGGATTTAAATGATTTAAAAATACCAGAAGCCAAAGCTCTTATGGCTGAACATGGAATTGAGGAATTTATTGTTCATGCCCCTTATATTATCAATCTTGGTAATACGGTAAAACCAGAGGTTTTTGAACTGGCTACGGAATTTCTTGCCCTAGAATTAGAACGTACTGCTGCCATGGGCAGCACTACTCTGGTGCTCCATCCCGGCTCTCATGTTGGGGAAGGTACTGAGAAAGGGCTTGCCCAGATTATCAAAGGTATCAACGAAGTTTTAACCAAAGATACTAAGGTTAATATTGCCCTTGAAACCATGGCCGGGAAAGGCAGTGAAATCGGCAGAACCTTTGAGGAATTAGCTGCTATTTACGATGGGGTTATCTATAATGACAAGCTTCGTGTCTGCTTTGACACCTGCCACACCAACGACAGCGGTTATGATTTAGTAAAGGATTATGAAGGGGTTATGGAACAATTTGACCGTATTATTGGCAAAGGTCAGATTGCAGCCTTTCATATCAATGACAGCAAGAATCCCCTCGGTGCAGCCAAAGACCGCCATGAGAACTTCGGTTTTGGGAATATCGGTTTTGACACCCTTTATAAGATTGTTACAGATGAGAATTTTAAGGATATTCCTAAAATTTTAGAATCTCCTTATATTCCACATCCAGAAGATAAAAAGAAATCTTATGCCCCTTATAAGTACGAGATTGAAATGATAAGAAATGGTATTTTTAATCCGCATTTGAAGGAAGAGATTTTAAAAGAGCATCTTGCGTAAGCAAGATGCTCTTTGTATTAAGAATAACTAATTATCTTATTTGTTGTCTTTTAACCACTGCTGAGCGCAATGTGCAAGGCAGGAAGATCCCATTGGACATACGTCTTCATTGAACTGTGCCTTTGGATTGTGAGCTGCATAGCCACCTCTTTCATCAAGGTAACCTGCTGATAAGTACATAAATACACTAGGAACCTTTTCAGCGATGCTTGCAAAGTCTTCAGAAGCACTTGCAACAACACCTGGATATGGCATTAAGCCTGGGATTGGAAGTTCATTCATGTATTTAACAACTGCTTTTGTCATTTCTGGATTACATACCAATGGAGGAACGTCAGAAATCATTTCAATGTCAGCTGTACCGCCATAAACTTCTGCTACTCTTGTAACAACTTCTCTTAATCTAGCTACGAGTTTTTCTCTTTCGCCAGCGTCATTTGTTCTTAATGTTCCCTGAAGAACTGCTGTTTCAGGAATGATATTAGCAACTGTACCAGCTTCGAACTGTCCGATTGTTAATACGCAGGATTTTTCTGGGTTAGCTTCTCTGGAAATTAATTCCTGAAGTGCTAAGTGGATATGTACACCGATGTTGATTGGGTCAAGGGATGTATGAGGATATGCTCCATGTCCACCTTTACCATGAACTGTAATCTTGAAACCATTTACAGAGAACATCATTGTGCTTGCATCATTGTACATATAAAGACCTACTGGCATCTTACCAGGAGATACATGATAAGCAAGTGCAGCGTCAACGCCATCAAGGATTCCGTTTGCAATCATGTCTTTAGCGCCTTCGAATGTTTCTTCTGCAGGCTGGAACATGAATCTAACTGTACCTTCTAATTCATCTTCTTTTTCTTTTAACATTTTAGCTGCTGTAAGGAGCATAGCTGCATGGAAGTCATGTCCACATGTATGAGCTTCTGTTCCTGTTGGGCAAGCGAATTCTTCACCACTTTCTTCAGCCATTGGAAGAGCATCCATATCTGCACGAAGTAAGATAGTCTTTCCACCTTTACCAAGTGTAGCTGTTACACCATGTCCACACTGCTTTGGTTCAAGACCTGCTGCTTTTAACTGTTCCATAACATAAGCAACTGCTTTAGGATTGTCAAGACCTACTTCAGCGTTAGTATGGAAATAACGACGATGGTTAATTGTTTCCTGTTTGAGTTCTACGGCTCTTTCATAATAATTCATTGTGTATATCCTCCTTTTTATAAATAGGAATATCCCCATAATTCCTACTAGTCTAAATTAAATTTTGTATTGGCTTATTTCATAAAATAGAAAATAGCTATACCATCTATTATGTTATCATCATTTTAAACAAATAGCAAGATGTTTTTTTTTAAATTCGCACAAATATTCACATATACTCCAACACTCCTCCCTCTTCTTTACATCATTTTCACCAAAAGGGTACTGGCAACAATTCCCGCCAGGGTGGCAAATAATGCACCTGCCAAAGTATATCTTGATTTCTTTACATTGGCTGTTAAAAAATACACCGACATGGTGTAGAAAATAGTCTCTGAGCAGCTCATTAGAATGGAACCCAACTGTCCGATATAAGAATCTGCACCAAATTCCCTAAATAAATCCAATAACAGCCCAGTTGCCGCCGAGGAAGAAAACATCTTTACCACAATCAAAGGCACTACCTCTGGTGCCAAACCTAATTGTTCTGTTATTGGACTAATACTCTTGGAAAACAAGTCCAACGCTCCAGAAGCTCGTAATATACCCGTAGCCATCATAAGCCCAATTAGAGTAGGCAAAATTCCACCTACAACCCGAAAACCTTCCTCTGCTCCTTCAACAAAATCATCATATACATTATTTTTCATAAGCAGACCAATTCCGACTACATAGAAAATGACCAGTGGAATTATGAAATCAGATAAATACATTAGGAAATCCACTCCATACCCCTCCTCAACTAATTCTTTTCCTCTGTTCTCTCCTGTTGCTCAGCCAGTCCATTCCCTTACAAAATATAGCTGCTGCCAAAGTAGAGGTCAGTGTAGCTATAATGGCAGGCATAATAATTCCCGTTGGATTGACACATCCATACTGACTCCGATATGCAATAATATTCACCGGAATCAACTGGAGGGATGAAATATTCAGAATCAGAAAGGTACACATCTCATTGGATGCCACCGAATGCCTTTCCGGAAAATCCTTTTCTTTTTCCCTATGTATCACAGATAGACACTCCATTGCCTTTAACCCCATCGGTGTTGCCGCCCATCCTAATCCCAGCACGTTAGCAATCATATTTGAAGCAATATACTCATTAACAATATGCTCCCTTGGAAGCCTTGGAAAGAAAAATCTTATTACCGGTTCCATAGCCTTTGTAAGTGCCTTTACAATTCCCGCTTTCTCTGCCACCTTCATAAGCCCCATCCAAAGTGACATAACCCCAAGCATAGTAACACAAAGGTTTACCGCTTCTTTTGCAGATTGAATTGCCCCATTACTAATCTCTGTTATTCTTCCGGTAAAAGTCCCCACTACAATTCCAATTAAAATCATAAAGCCCCATATGTAATTAAGCATACTTCTTCATTTTCCTTGAATTATACAGTTTCTTTAATGTATGCTTAATTTACGTCATTTATCCATATTATCCTGTAAATCCTTTTAGCCCTCAGAAGGAAGTTTTTATTCATGCAAAAAACCCCTTACCTCCAGAAGAGATAAGGGGTTTTATCGTTCATAATTGAATGGTATTTAAAATATGCTTATATTAAGCTGCTTTTGTTTCGCTTGGACGAACAAAGAGTAATACAAGTACTAAACCAACAATTACAGAAGCTGTTGTTAATACGAATACACCGTTAACACCCGCCTGAACTGCAGCAACTTCTGTGCTTCCCTTTGTGAATGTATCATATACTACACCCATAAGAGCAGCAGCGATTGGAGATGCTGTAGAGTTGAAGAATGTTACTAATGCTGTAGCAATACCCATATCCTGTGGTTCTACAGATGCCTGAGCACTTGGAGTCATAACTACAGATTTGAAACCATCACCGATACCTGTTAAAGCAAGTAAAGCGATGTAAAGAATTGCTGGCATAGCTGGGCTTGTTAAGCACATTGGAGCGAATGTGATGATGTAGCAAACCATAGCAATTGCCATTGCCTGCCATCTACGTCCTGTCTTCTTACCTACCCATGTACCTGCCATAACTGGTACGAACATAGAGAATGCTGTACGAGGTAACTGTAACATACCTGTAAGTGTAGCAGGAGCCTGGATTACGTTAAGTAATGCTAATGGAACATATGTATTCATAGCTGTCTGATAGAAGTATGTAAGCCAACCAACGATAAGGATAACTACTAACTTCTTGTTGCTGAATAATCTAACAGGAACGATAGCGATTGGACCTGCAGCCTGTTCAACTTTAACGAATGCTACTGCACCAACGATTGCTAATACGAATAATCCAAGGATAACTGGGTTTGTCCATCCCATTGTTGCACCTAAGTTTAATGCGAATAAGAAACCTGTTAATAATACTGCAAGAGCAACAACACCTTTAACGTCGATAACTGGTTTTGTAGCTGCTGCTTTGTTAGGAAGGTTCTTAGCAATTAAGAAGATACCAATTGCAAGTGGAAGGATTGGGAATACTACAGCTAAAAGTAACTGACCAGCATCTACTAAGATACCAGCTAAGATACTTCCTGCGAAACCACCAACTGTGATAACTGTTGTTAATAATCCCATTCCCTTAGGAACATCTTTTGGTTCGTTGATTTCTCTTAAAATGATATATGGAGCTGCAGTGAAAAGACCCTGAGCTGCACCAAGTAAGAAACGGAATACCATGAATAATACTACACTATTCATCATCATGGAAAGACCTAAACCTATACTGCAGATAGCTGCGAAGATACCGGACATAACCATAACCTTCTGTCTGCCATACATATCACCCAATTTACCACCAACTGGTGTCATGATAGCAAGACCTAAAGATGCTAAAATTGTTGTTGTTGAGAAGTACTGCATACCATTCATAGAAGTTAATACTGGTGACTGAATCATAGCTAAGCTTAAGCCAGCGAAAGCTACGAATAACATGTACATCATACCACCAAGTTCAACTGCTTTTTTCTGCTTTGGAGGTAACGGAATAGCTACCTGTGGAGTTGCCTGATTTTCTGCCATTGTTTTTTTCTCCTTTTCTGGTTTTACGTCCACTTTCTGAACGTCTTCTTTCTTTTCTGCCACGTCTTTGATGTCATCTTTTTTGTCTTCTGCATTACCGCCTTCTAACCATCTTACGGCACAATGAGCAAGACATGCAGCTCCCATCGGACATACGTCTTCATTGAACTGCGCTTTTGGATTGTGAGCACCATATGCTCCTCTTTCATCCAGATATCCTGCGGATAAATACATAAATGCACTTGGAACCTTTTCAGCAATTACTGCAAAGTCTTCTGATGCACTAGCTACAACACCTGGATACTCTGTTAATCCTGGAATTGGAAGCTCTTTCATGTATCCTACCATTTCAGTTGTAAATGCAGGATCACAGATGAGTGGAGGCACGTCAGAGATCATTTCGATTTCAGCTGTTCCATTATAAACTTCTGCTACTTTTGTAACAACTTCTGTTAATCTGCGAACAAGCTTTTCTCTTTCTGCAGGATCATTTGTTCTTAATGTTCCCTGCATGACTGCTGTTTCAGGAATGATATTTGCTACAGTTCCTGCTGAGAACTGTCCAATTGTCAATACACAAGCTTTTTCTGGATTAGCTTCTCTTGCAATTAATTCCTGAAGCGCTAAATGGATATGTACGCCAATGTTAATTGGATCGATGGATGTATGTGGATATGCTCCGTGTCCACCCTTACCATGAATGGTAATCTTAAATCCATTAACTGAGAACATCATTGTATTCTTATTATTATACATGAATAGTCCTACTGGCATCTTACCTGGTGAAACATGATATGCGAGTGCAGCATCTACACCATCAAGGATTCCGTTTTCAACCATGTTCTTGCTGCCTTCGAATGTTTCTTCTGCTGGCTGGAACATAAATTTAACTTTACCTTTAAGATCTGCTTCTTTTTCTTTCAGCATTTTAGCTGCTGTAAGAAGCATTGCTGCATGGAAGTCATGACCACAAGCATGAGCTTCTGTACCTGTTGGACACGCAAATGGTTCGCCGCTTTCTTCTGGCATTGGAAGCGCATCCATATCTGCACGAAGCAGGATACATTTGTCACCCTTACCAAGAGTTGCAGTTACACCATAGCCACATTCCTGAGGTTCAAGACCATACTCTTTGAGTTTCTGCATAACATATGCTTTCGCTTTTGGCATATCAAGACCAACTTCAGCATTTGTGTGGAAATAACGACGATTATCGATTGTTTCCTGCTTTAACTCAACGGCTCTTTCATAATAACCCATTCTTCTCTCCTCCTTACTTTTTAGGCTTATTGGCAAAAAATTGATCCCTTGCATACTTGCGTATAAAAATCCATAATATGCAAATCTTAGCCTATGTAACATTATAATTTGTGTGACAATCTATGTCAATAGAAACTTTAAAAAAAGACATATATTTGCCACATTTTATTGTGCATTTTACACAAAATCATCCTCGACATTCTTGTTATTTTATTAACATATCACAAAACCATTTAATCTATTAGTCCTATTTCGCCAAATACATAATCTTATTTATCTTTTTATACGTTTTTATCACACATTTTCAACTTCCTTTCTCCCCTCTAAAAGCATAGGTATTTTCCAAATTGGGCATACTCTTTCCCATAACCTCAAAGGAGAACATGCATATGAATACAGAATTTAGTACCTCGTTAGACGAAAATGTAACCCAGTTAAACCAGCTTTTGCAAATTGATAAAAGCTTTGACCTAATTTATAGAGTGCTGGAAATCAGTGGAATAAAAATGTGTTTCTATTTTATTGATGGTCTGGCCCGTGATGAAATTATGGAGAAACTCTTAGAAGCTTTTGGTAAAATTGACCCCGCACACTTCCCAGCTTCTGCCTATGACTTTTCAAAAAAATGTATTCCCTACGGTGAAGTTGATATCATCAAAGACAAAAATACCTTCCTCAAATCTCTTTTGTCAGGTGTTCCCTGCCTTGTGGTTGATGGTTATGATGAAATCCTTGCAATTGATTTTCGTACCTATCCTGCCAGAAGTGTCTCCGAACCAGAAAAAGATAAAGCAATGCGTGGCTCCAAAGATGGCTTTGTTGAAACCCTTGTATTTAACTGCGCTCTGATTCGCCGCCGTATCCGGGACCCAAGACTGATTACGGAAATTTTCACTGTTGGAGAAACTTCCCGTACCGACGTAGTTCTCTGTTACATGAATAATCGGGTTGACCCAAAAATCCTTAAGGAAATCAGTGGAAGAATTAGCAATCTTCAGATAGATTCATTAACTATGAATCAGGAAAGTCTGGCAGAATGTCTCTTTCAGCATAGGTGGATTAATCCCTTCCCTAAATTCAAATATACTGAACGTCCAGATACTGCTGCCGCTTCTATTTTAGAAGGCAATATTGTTATACTTGTTGATAACTCACCTTCCGCCATGATTCTTCCAACCTCGGTTTTTGATATTATAGAAGATGCCGACGATTACTACTTTCCTCCTATTACTGGAACTTATCTGCGTTTTAGTCGTTTTATTATTGACCTGGCTGCATTATTTTTAACACCCACATTTTTACTTTTAATGCAAAATCAACAGTGGATACCAGATTGGCTTTCCTTCATTATTATAAAGGACACTATCAATATTCCTATCCTTATCCAGCTTCTTTTACTGGAATTTTCTATTGATGGATTGCGTCTTGCTTCCCTCAACACTCCAAGTATGCTCAGCACCCCTCTAAGTGTAGTTGCCGGTATTGTACTTGGAGACTTTACGGTAAGTTCGGGCTGGTTTAATGCTGAAATCATGTTATACATGGCTTTCGTTGCAGTTGCCAACTATACACAGTCCAATTTTGAATTAGGATATGCACTGAAATTTATGCGCCTTATCACCTTAATTTTAACTGGAATATTTAATGTATATGGGTTTATAATTGGAATAGCAATTACCATTTTCTCGATTGTATGTAATAAGACCATTTCCGGTCATAGCTATATCTATCCATTGATTCCATTCAATGCAAAGCAGCTGTTTCGCCGTTTTTTCAGAATCAGCCTGCCAACAAGCGAGAAAAAATGTAATTAAGATTAGCTGCCATGAAAGGAACTACAAAAGATGCCGATTGATACACTCCGCTTTCAGGATGCCTGCTGCCATATTGTAAATCAATATCGTGAAAGAAATGGAATTGGCACACTGGGCGAAAAAACGGTTCATGCTGTCCTTAAGAAATATTTAGAACCGGATGAACAATATCATGAGATTAAAATAGAGGGATTTTTTGCAGATATATCCACTCCAAAGGGTATAATTGAAATTCAGACCCGCAACTTTAACAGCCTGAGAAAAAAACTAAATGTATTTTTAGAACTAGGTTCTGTCACCGTCGTGTATCCTATCCCTTACACGAAATGGCTATGCTGGATTGACGAGGAAACAGGCGAAATAAGTCCCAAGCGAAAATCTCCAAGGCAGGGGGATATTTATATGGTACTTCCAGAACTATATCGTATTAAGGACTATCTGCTTCATCCTAACTTTCATCTTCAGCTTCTTCTTATAAATATGGAGGAATCCCGTTTATTAAATGGCTGGAGTAAAGACAGGAAAAAAGGCTCAACCAGATATGACCGGATTCCTACCGCCTTAGTGGATGAGCTATGGATTAGCGACAATGCAGACTACAGACTACTGGTTCCATCTACCCTTACCGGTTCTTTTACTGCCAAAGATTTTCAAAAAGCCTGCCACCTTTCACCTAAAATGTCCTCTTATGCACTACAGGTTCTCCGCCATGTTGGTGCAATTGAACAGATTGGACAAAACGGGAAGGCTTATATCTATAAAAGAGCTTAAGATATGTGATTATAATTTCACATATCCTAAGCTCTTTTATGAACCTGCCAAAAAGCTCTTTACAGATTTCTTTTTATTTAATTAGAAATTCCCTTCTTAATTCGTTCTGTTATCATCGTTCCCAACAATCCCACAAAAAATCCGGTCACTGTTCCCGCTACCATAAGTGGTGGAAGATAATAAATCAGCTGTTTGGTCTCTAGCACTACCATCGCTACCATAATCTGCCCTACATTATGGAATACACCACCCAGGATGCTGACTCCCTTCATGGAAAATACTCCTGCCTTTTTAGCTATTACCATAACCAGATAGCTTAACATTCCACCGCCCAGACTATACGCCATCATCGAAAGATTACCAAATGTAAATCCAACCAGCACAATTCTTACCACCGAAAGTAAAAAAGCATCTTTTTCTCCCAGTAAATACAAACCGACCATGACAACAATATTGGCAAGTCCAAGCTTGATTCCCGGTACTGCAAAGGTAAATGGAATTATTGTTTCAATATAAGAAAAAATAAACGCCAATGCAATTAACATTCCCAAATATGCAATTCTTTTATTTTTCATTGTATCCTATCCTTACTTGTATTTAATTAGTACTTGCATCAATCTCAGACTCTTCTGTACTTTCAATGGTTACAATCAGTTTATTGGGAAGACAGACAATAGTTTCATTGTTCTTGCTGACTGTCCTATGATCTACACAGTACTGGTCCGGACAGGAAGCACTTGTAATATCCACTACCCCATTGGTAATCTTGAGTACATTGTAAGACCCATCTTCCAGAGTAATTGTTTCTTCTGTTTCCCCTAAAAGACTATAGGCTCTATAAACCTCACCATCTATCGTAACAACTGCTCTCCCATTTTCCAAATCTGCCTTCTGGCTGAATTTAGATGGTATCCATATCATAAGCCCAACAATTAGGATTACCCCGATTAATATAAAATCATTTTTTTTCATATTAAGACTCATTCTCCTCATTATTTAAATACTGTTCAAAATTATCTGAGTAATAAATAGTCCCATCTTCCATAACCCACATAGCCTCTACGGCATCCATTCCATTTATAAATGCCATACCATCCTCCAATGACATATTATAAACAGCAGTAGAAATCGCATCCGCCATTCCGGAATCTTTTGCAAGAATGGAAACAGATGGAAAATGACGTGATGGCATTAATGTATCCGGATCAATAATGTGACAATACTCCGTATCTTCTACTACATAATACCGCTGATAATCACCACTGGTCACTACACACACGTCTTCAATTGCAACCATTTCCACATAGGGTTCTTCACTGTCTAAATCAGGATTTAAAATCCCCACCTTCCAGCTTGAACCATCTATTTTTCCACCTACTGCACAAATGTTTCCTCCTACACTGATTAACAGGTTTTCCATTCCAAGCTCTCTAGCATATTCAGCTAACTTTTGCACTGCATAGCCCTTTCCAATTCCACCAACATCAATTGACATTTCCGGCTGTGTTAAATATACAGTAGAAGCTTCTTCATCAATAATCAGCTGATCAATATCCATATAATTAGCAGCCTCTTCCAACTCTTCCATAGATGGTATTCTTGCATTCACTGGGTCAGCCAGTCCTGCATCCCTGTAGTCATGCCATATTGAAAGTACACTTCCCATGGCAACATTTACCTTTCCATCCGTAACTTCATAAAGTTCTTTACTCATTTTCAACAATTCGATAATTTCCCTGTCTACAACCACAGGTTCAATCCCTGCATTGTCATTAATCGTTTTTATATTATTCATTCCCTCATAGTTATGATAAATATCATAAAGCTGATGATAAAATGTTAATTTCTCTTTTAACGTTTCTACCTGCTTTTTAAATGCTGCTTCACTTGTTCCGTATCCAACAATCTCCGTTTTGGTATCAAAGAGCTCCAAAAAACTTGCATTATATTTAATCAGTTCCTGTTCTTTTCCTATACTCTTATAAAAATAACTGCCTGCCAGCAAACATATTGCTGCAATCCCAATTAAAATCCATTCTCTTTTCCCTGTTTTCACATTTCCTCGCATTCCGTCATCGTATGTTCTTCGACTCATCCTACCTTTTGTTACCCCTATATTATAACAAGGAGTGTACATAAATGCACACTCCTAATTAAAATTTTATATTTTAATTTCACCCTGTGCCGCTTCGTTTGAATCGCCACAACCTACAAGTACACTAGACATTACTAAAACTGTACTTATACTGCTAAAATACATTTATAATAAACACCATTCCGGTAACAATTAAAACGAATACCATCAGTACATGGAATAGATGGTTTTGAAGTCGTGCAGACTATCCGCAAAAAAGACTCAAGACACCTATTATTATTGTAAGTACACGCATGTGATTTTCAATTATAACATTTCAATAAACGCAGCTACACGAGTGCTTAACTGGCCCTTATCAGACTGGGAATAATCTGTTTCCACGCTCATATATGGAATTCCCAACTCTTCTCTTACGAACTTGCCAATACTATAAGATTCTACATTATAAGTGTGACAAGCCTGCAATACCATTTCCAATACACCATCAACCTGATATTCCTCACAAAGCTTTTTCAAAAGAACCTTTCGATTTGGATTTGGTGACATTACAGAACATCCAATATTCAAATAACGTCTTGCAATCGCTTCGTATACATCTGGGTTACTCTCATCCACCAGCTCGTCAATCTGCTTTGCACCATTACAGTTTTCATAGGTAACCACAATTCCACCATTTTCTTCTACAGCACGAATTACCTTTACCGTAGCACCTCCGATTGGACATCCGGTAATCAAAATACGTGGTTTTTTCTGTAAAGTATCCTTCTTTTCTTCGTACTCTGCCTTTATCTTATCTACTAAATCATAGATTCTCTGTGCATCCGGTATCACATCCAATTTAAATGTATTACCATAAAGTACATTAAATAATTCTTCTCCTGTCATTGGCGCAGGATTCATTTTCATCAATTCATAAAACTGTTTCAGGGCTTTTCTTTCTTCATTTCTATAATAAACGGCCTTTTTTAATTTCTCCTCTGTAATTTCAACATTGAATTTTTCAGAAAGAACTTCCGCCATCTTCTTAACCTCATCCTTCCACAATACAAGGCTGGCTTCATCCTGTTTATCTGGAAGATGCATAACATGAACTGGCTTTAATTCACCCATATACTCAAACATTTTCTTCTTTCCATCGCATGTAGTCTCCCCTACAACCAAATCTGAGAAGTAGAAAAATGGACATTTGTCTGTAATTGCAAATCCAAAACTAGATTTGATTAATGGACAAAGAGTTTTAGGAAGCACTCTTTCCGCATCTGCAATCGTTTCGTCAGAAGTAGAGCAAAGACTTACTACAACTGCTTCTGCTGCAATTGCCAGTTCATGTGGAAAATAAGTACAAAATACCCCTACAACGGGTGTTCCCTGCTCTTTGATTTCTTTCACTTTCAAAAACGACTCTTTTCTCTGTTCCGCAAATTCTTCAAAAACCTCTGGTAATTCTTTTACTAATTCCATATACTGCCTCCTGTTTTGTAAATGATACAATTCTTTTATAACACTTTACAAGTTAGTCAATAAAAAATATGCTATGACCTTTATTCTCTGTCATAGCATATTATAATCTGTAAAAGAATTCCCTTACAAGCAGTATAGATATTAACTATATTCTAAACTGTTTCCATTGAGTGTCTCTATACTTTCCTACTTTTTTTATTATTTATTCTGATTTTATTTTGCAACTCTTTCCTGTAATTCCTCAAATAATTCCTTCGTCTTTACTGCATCAATTCCAGCAATTATAACTGGGTTATTCTTGTCTTCCAAATTCATCACAACATAAGCCTTACAGTTATTATAAGTATATCTTGTATATCTGCCCAATTCCTTATTTTCAAATCCGCCCATTGTTAAGCGGAAGCTTCCAAAACCACCCACACGAGTACCTTTCAAATACTCTTCCCTGTATTCCAAGGACTTAATCTCTTCATAAGAAATCGTCATATCTGGATAATAACTGGCTTCAATCACCAATTCCTCATCATTACAGTGAAATACAATATTGCCTGTTGTTATAAGAATTCCCACTATAATAAAAGTTACTACTGTAAAAATGGAACTCCATTTTCCAACTGCTTTATTTCTTTTTATATCTTCCTCGCTTAAATTCAACTGCTCAATTGTTACTCTGCTTCCATCCGGATTTGTAGCATAACATTTTGTATTGGCAACAATCATCATAATTATGCAATCTAACATAGTTGCAATCAAAAAGAACCCTATAAACCAATCCGGCATAGCATCTCCCCATGCAGCCATTGCAAAAAGCAAGATAGTAATAAATAGCATTCCTGCTCCTGTCACCCGACAGAGTTTCTTCTCATCATATTGTGCCTTTTTAACAGGGCTTGAAGTATTATAACCAGAAATCAGAAAACCTCCTCGCCCAGATAATAATACCAAAGATAAAACTAAAAATAAAATTGCAATTCCCCAGATTACTGCCATAAAATCATTCCTCATTTTCTCTACTAAATTTCTTTTTCATTTCTACCTTACAACATATTTTACGCTTTTTCTACTTTAAATAATCGAACCATATAAAATCCAACTTTGCCTCATTATTGGATTACATTATAGCATACTTCCCTACTTTTGAATATTTTTAATTCTTAGGACGAACTTTCCTATTAAACTAAAAAAGACACCGAAATGGTGTCTTCCCTGTTAATGAGACATCGGGGATTCGAACCCCGGACAACTTGATTAAAAGTCAAGTGCT
>CAZRLE010000006.1:0-25322 GCA_964600705.1 uncultured Lachnoclostridium sp.
GCATAAGCAGTTACTGCAGAGTGAAGTCTTGCGATGTCACCCATTAAATAATAGAAACCATTACCAGCTACTTTTCTTGCGCTGTCTAAATCAATACCATTGAAACGTTCCATAATTTCTGTGTGATATGGAACTTCAAATTCTGGAACAACTGCTTCGCCAAAACGTTCTAATTCTACATTTTCGCTGTCATCCTTACCGATAGGTACACTTGGATCAATGATATTAGGAATTACCATCATAATCTTTTTGATTTTTTCCTGTAATTCCGTTTCTTTTGCTTCTAATTCTGCAAGACGTTCTGCATTCTGAGTTACCTGTTTCTTAACTTCTTCTGCTTCTTCCTTCTTGCCCTGTCCCATTAAAGCACCAATCTGCTTAGATAATGTATTACGGCTTGCTCTTAACGCATCTGCTTCCTGCTGAGTTGCTCTGCTTTCTGCATCTAACTCAATTACTTCATCCACTAATGGAAGTTTGGAATCCTGAAATTTGTTTCTGATATTCTGTTTTACAACTTCTGGATTTTCTCTTAAAAATCTTAAATCTAACATAGTTTATCTCCGGCTGCTCCGAAAGCACTCCATAGGCTCTCATCAACGCATTTTTCCTATATTTTTTGTTACGATACAGTATATACATAATTCACCATTTTTGCAAGATAATTTTATTTTCCTTTATTATTCCCACTAAATATGTTATGATGTCTCTATATGAGGAATACGTTAAGAGGTGAGTACATTGGAAACATACGAAAAAGCAAAAGAACAGCTTGCTATGGAATATCTGACAGAAGGAAGATCTGCCTTCTTTGATAACCGTCTCAACGAAGCCGCTCTTTTAGTACAGAATGCGATTAATTTATTTCGAGAAACCCAAAATTTTGAACAGTTAACATTAGCGCTTAACCTGATGGGGGTTATTTATGGTGCCATCGGCAATGAGGCGGCAGCCATCAACTATTTCTTAGATGGTTTATCACTGGCCATTGAATACCGTTATTATAACCTGACCTGTCTGTTTTATAATAATATTGGCTCACGCTATCAGCAATTACATAAGCATGAGCAGGCAATTGATTACTTCTTAAAAGCGGAAGCTGCTCTTGAAATGGAAGAATCCAAGAAAGAAGAACGTTATCCTATCTGGTGTATGGTAACCTTCTTAAATCTTTCCACTTCCTATGGTGAGCTGAATGTATTTGAGTTATCCGAAAAATATCTGAATAAGTCAGCGGAATTCATGACAGGTGAACTGGCTGACAGCCATGAATATACTTTCTTAATTACCAAATGCCGTTTATACTGGTGCATTGATAAAAAAGACTTCGTATACGAGCATTTAGACAAGTTAATGGAAGCAGGCAAAAAGAACAAAAATACTTCCGATTATCTTCAGGATGTCATCAATCTTTGTGATTTATTAAAGAAAATGAAGGAATATACCCGCTGGAAACAGCTGATTCTGGATGTTTTGGAATATGCCCACCAGCAGAATACAGTTTTCTACTACATGGCAGTTACAGAGTTATGGTTGGATTACTGCAAAGCTACCAATGACCTGGAAGAATTCCAGAAGGCATGTGCAGAATTTACAGAACTTTATCTTTTACAAAAGGAGATTGATAATCAGGAAAAGGCTGCTGCCATTGATATCAAGATTCAGCTCCACGAAAAAGAGAATGAACGTAAAGCTGCAGAAGAAAAGGCTACCATTGACTCCTTAACCGGACTGGGTAACCGTCGTCTCTTAGAAAAAGATATGGCTTCTGCCATTAACATGGCTTACAATCACAAGTGCCACTTTACGGTAGGAATTCTCGACATTGACTGCTTCAAGGAGTTAAATGACACTTATGGTCATATTCAGGGAGATAAATGTCTCAAAGCAGTAGCCAACGTATTATTAACCGCTACCCGTGGCATTGGTCGTGTTTACCGCTTTGGCGGTGATGAATTTATTCTCATCATTGACACTGGTCGAAAGGAAATTATCGAAACGGTTGCTTCTGATATCCGGAAATTATTAAGAAAAACAGGTATTGAGAACAAAAACTCAAAAGTAGTCCCTGAACTTACCATGTCTCAAGGTTATGCCTGCTTCATTCCTTCTGCGGATGAAACAACCAAAATGGCTATTGCCCATGCAGATAAAGCACTTTATTACGTCAAGGAACATGGTAAGAATTCTTATGAAATTATCATGGAAAACCAATAAATACCTAAACCTTTACATGAAACAAGCTGATACCAGATAAGTATTTTCCCTTATCTGATATCAGCTTTTATTGTTATCTTAATTCTATTATCTTAATTTTGCCTTTCTCGCTCTCTTTTCTGCATACATCTCTTTGTCTGCTTCTTCAATCAAGGCATTCAGACTCTTAATCTCACGAGCAGGATATGTAACCACACCCATGCTGGCTTTCAATTCGAATAGATTATCATTCATCTTAGAACGGCTTCTCATAGTTTCACGGATGCGTTCCGGTAATTTTTCTAATTCTTCTTTGTCATCAGCGCAACCAAAAATAACAAATTCATCGCCACCATAACGCATCGCCATCTGTCCATCTTTCAGGTTTTGCTTAATTGCTTCTGCTGTTTCACGAATCATCCAGTCACCAATCTCATGTCCCAGCGTATCATTGGCAGTCTTTAAGCCATCCATATCCATAAACAACAGGAATATCTCTTTATTCTTCTCCTTCATCTCCGACATAATATTCTTACTATAATGGAAAAACCCGGCACGGTTATACAAACGGGTCAACATATCAAATGCCCACACCCCATTCAGAGTTACTACCGTATCCTTAAGTAACATTCTTTTACGAATATTCTCAAGACTAATACCAATTGCCATAGTCCAAGCATGGAACAACGCACTTTCAAATGGAAACTTATGGTTCTTTACAATACAATAACCATAACAAAGTCGCTCATAATTCAGTGGTAATACAATAAAATAATTGCCACCACTTTCATTCTTACATTTATCCGGTAAAACCTTTCCTTTTGGAAATGATCCATAGGACTTATGCTCTCCCTTTTCATAGGCTAACGGAATCACAATTTCCTCTGTGTAATCTGTATTAATCTGGTCGATATCTAAAGTACCACTTAAATTATCCTTTGCCTTCACAAAAAGCTTGTCCATCTCACAAAGACACAAATAAAAGGACTCCATTCCTATTCGAAGAAGGTAATTCTTCATGGATTCTACCAGCTCATCCGGATGGTTCATTGCCGCATGCTCTAAGAACATATTACGCATAGTATCTGCAATTCCCTGTGTCTGGATTCTGTCATTTACGAACTTTTCCTTGATAACATCTACTCCTAAAAACTCACCTCTGTCGCATCCACAAGTCTTACGAATTACAGGGAAACAAAGCGCTCTCTGTACACTTGGTTCGGCTCCGTCAATGAGCTTCAACACCTCCATAACTGCTTTATAACCAACCTCATGCTGATTCTTATTAACCGACGTAAGAGGTGGGTCGTGCATAACTCCAAGCACCGAATTATCAAAGCCTGCAACTTTTACATCCTGCGGAATTCGATATCCTCTTTCACGGAATATTTCAATGGCACCTAATGCCATATCATCATTTCCACAGATGACTGCTTTAGGACATTCCCCTTTTGCCAGAAACGCTTCTGCTCCCTGACGACCACTGGTTAAATCAAAAATGCCAAAATGTACTTTATCTTCATCATACGGAATACCATGCTTTGCAAGGGCATCACAATAAGCCTGATAACGTTTCTTACCTTCCCTGTGCTGAAGAGCACCGGAAATATAGTAAATATCCCTGCAGCCATGCTCTTCAATAAAATGTTCCACGATTTCAAATTCTGCTTCGTAACTGGAAATACCTACTGTACTCATACCCGGTATCTCATTGTCTATGCTTACCGCCGGAACCTTTTTCTCTGCTATCTGCTTTAAGATATACTCCATAACGGGAGGATAATGTATTGTATTCGCAGCAAGAATTACCCCATCAAACTCACTCAAATCCGGTAATGTCAGGACATGATAAGCTCCCTGTATACTTTTCATATTTTCATAATTGCTAAGATAATTACCAAAGTCATACAGATTACAATCCGCTTCCTTTGCCGCTTCAATCATACCATCAAACAATTTTCTCTGATTCGGATTGGTTATGGCACACATGAAAATTGCTATCTGCTTCTTTTTCATTGCTTTCTCCTCCCTGTCACCAGACTACCACTTACTTTTTTGTGCTTCCGCTTTTCTTCTACGCTTTTCTTCGTACATCTTCTTGTCAGCTTCTTCAATCAACGCATCCAAATTGACAATTTCCTCTACCTTATACGTTGATACCCCCATACTTGCCTTTAACTCAAAAAGATTATCGTTAAGCTGATTTCTGCTTCGCATTGTTTCTCTTAATTTTTCTGAAAGTGCAAGGGCTTCGTCTTCACTTGCGATACTTCCAAAAACAACAAACTCATCCCCGCCATATCGCATTGCTATCTGGTCATCGGTCAGATTCATCTTCACAACTTCTGCCATTTCGCGAATCATCCAGTCGCCGATTTCATGTCCCAATGTATCATTCGCAAGTTTCAATCCATCGATGTCCATAAATAAAATGAATGCCATTTTATTTTTTCTCTGTATATTATTTAAAATACCTTTTACGTTATGATAAAACCCTGCACGGTTATATAAATGTGTCAGCATATCATAGGCCCAGACACCATTTAATTTAACTACGGTATCCTTTAACAACATCCATTTACGAATATTTTCAAGTCCAATACCAATGTTAACAATCCAAGAATAATACAAAAGATTATCCGCCGGAAATCTGCTGTTCTTAATAACACAGTATCCATAACAGAGTCTCAAATAGTTAATTGGTGAAAAGATGTAGTAATTACCGCCAGTCTTTGCTTTACATTCCTCTGGAAGAACGGCTCCGCTTCTATACAGACCATAACTTGTAAATTCACCATTTTCAAAAGCAACCGGAATACTAATCTCTTCGGTGTAATCCATCTGTGCCGGAGTGATGTCCAAAGAACCATTCATGTTGTCATCCGACTTTGCAAATACAACACCCTTATCACAGAGACATACATAGAATGCCTCCATATCCTGAATCTTTAAAATAAATCCTTTTAATTCCTCCAGTAATTGCTCCGGACGCTCCATACCAGAAAATCTGGATGCCATATTTCGAATCATATCCGCAGAACGCTGGGTAAGAATCCTGTCATTGCGATACAGCTTCTTTAATTCGCTTAATTCCATCTCATCACATACCTGACAGCCACAACTGCCTCTAACCTTCAAACTACATGGCGCCAGATAATCCTCAACTGGTTTCCCTTCAATCAGTTCCAATACTTCATAGACAGCACGATGCCCACATTCCCATTGGTTTTTATTCACCGTTGTCAATGGCGGTGTACTAATTTGAGCAAATTCTCCATCATCAAATCCTGTTACCTTAATATCTTCCGGAACTCTTATCCCATTTTCCTCCAGATATTCCATAAAACCCATTGCCATATCGTCATTAGCACAAACCACTGCCTCCGGACGATTGCCGCCCTTTAAGAACTTGCGTCCTGCCGCACGACCGCCTGCGATACTAAAGTCCCCATAATGCACATGTTCTTCCTCATAGGGAATATTATGCTTTGCCAGAGTATCACAGTATGCCTGGTAACGTTTCTTTCCCTCTAAGTTCACCTGTGGACCTGAAATATAATAAACCTCTTTGCAATTATGCTCGAGAATCATATGCTCCACTGCCTCTGCCTGTGCTTCATAACTAGAAACACCAACCTTACTCATTCCTTCTATATCTACATCAATACTAACCGCCGGAATCCCACTGTCCTGCAGCTTTTTCGTAACATATTCTGCTGTTTCCCTATGACGGGTAATATTCTTGGCAATAATCGCCCCATCAAATTCCTTAAAATCTGGAAGTTTCATAATGTGGTAAGAACCAATTTCACTATCACCGCTTTCCGAAAAATTGATGTAATTCGAGAAGAAATAAAGATTACAATCCGTCTCCTTGCATGCCGCTATCATTCCGTTAAATAGCTTTCTCTGATTGTCCTGTGCTAAAGCGCTCAGGATAACTGCTATATTTTTCATGCTTTACACCCCATATATCTTTTCCCAATACTTTTTTATACACTACTCCCATTTTGTTATCTATTAGAATGGTAAAACAATTCCAGCTACTTGTCAACGAATTTCAAGACTTTTTGACTATTTTCATGTTTTCTTTTAGAAAATTTCCAAAATTTCACATAAAATCATGTGGGCAAATTGTAAGATTTTTGTGTGATAAAGTTACAGCTTCTTTTTGGAAAATATGCTATATTTACTTTATGACATTTTTATACTAGAATTATCCCTATTCCTAATACTGGATAAAACCATTATTACAACCAAATTTTAGAAAGGTATTAAACATATGCAATACTTTATTTCATTTTTAGAAGGCATTATCACCTTCATTTCCCCTTGTCTCCTGCCTATGCTTCCGATTTACATTTCTTATTTTGCAGGTGGCGGAGAACGGGATACAAAGAAAACCCTGACCTGTGCCTTTGGCTTTGTACTTGGCTTTACTACTGTGTTTATGGCAATGGGTGCTTTGGCAGGAACTATTGGAAGCCTTTTAAAGCAATACCAGACTGCTGTCAATATAATCTCCGGAATTATTGTTATTTTCTTTGGACTTAATTTCCTCGGAGTCATAAAACTTAACCTGTTCAAAGGAAATAACCATACTGTTAACACCGATAATATGGGCTTTCTGTCTGCCTTTCTATTTGGAATTGTTTTCTCCGTCGGCTGGACTCCTTGTGTCGGTGCTTTCCTTGGTTCCGCACTTATGTTAGCTTCCCAACAGGGACACGTTTTAGAAGGGATGCTTATGCTTTTGGCATACTCTTTAGGACTCGGCATTCCATTTATATTCAGTGCCATGTTAATTGACAACCTCAAATCCACCTTCAACTGGATTAAAAGAAATTATGATGCCATCAATAAATGTAGCGGAAGCCTTTTAATTCTCATTGGTGTGCTGATGGCAACCGGAATGCTTGGAAGATTTTTAACCTTATTAAGCTAAACAATTTCTATTTTATTTTTATTATAAAGAAAGGACTTATCCTATGAAAAATCAAAAAACATTTATCATTATGGCACTTGCCTTTGTTATACTTCTTGGAGGTGCCTCTGTTCTCTACAAAAACTTAAGTAAAGATGTAAAACCACAGGGAGGCGGACTTTCCGCGAACACCTATGATGAAATCATTGAAAACAATTCTCAGCAAAATGAAATTGACAAAACCACTTCCGGCGACCAACCAGAAGAACCTGAAAAAAAACTGGCTCCTGACTTTATTATGACCGATAGTGATGGTCATCAGGTTTATTTATCGGACTTTGTTGGTAAGCCCGTTGTCCTTAATTTCTGGGCAAGCTGGTGTGGACCTTGCAAAATGGAAATGCCGGACTTCAATGAAAAATATGCTGAATTAGGGGATGAAATTCATTTTCTTATGGTAAATATGACAGACGGCTCCCGTGAAACCGTAGAAGATGCCAAAGCATTTATCGAAGCACAGGGCTATAACTTCCCCGTGTATTTTGATACTGAAATGGATGCTGCCATTACTTACGGCATAAGCTCCATTCCAACTACTTACTTTATTGATGCTGAAGGTTATGCCATTGCCCAGGCAAGGGGTGCCATTGATAGTGCCACCCTACAAACGGGCATTGATATGATAACCAAATAAAACAAAGCTATCCATAGTGTTAATTTTCTGTTATAATGTACGTGAAAAGGAAATCAAGCGGTCCCAGAAGGTGACATTTGGTTTTCTTCGCAACAATGAGCAAACAGCCTGTGAAACAGGCAATCAGGCACGAAGTGCGAGTTTGCGAATGTAATACAACAAATATTAACAAAGGAGATTGATTCACTATGGGCAAATTTATCAAATTAAATCCAACTGAATTAAAAGAATTACGTCAGGTAGACCCTCGTCTTGTTTCTTACAACATCGAAATGACAGAAGTAACAGGTGGTACTTTCTGGAAGGCTTACACAGAAGCACAGGTAGATGGAGAAGAAGAATTTCCGGTAATTAAAGACTGGACAAACATGGGTAACTTACAGCAGTGGTATGACCCAATCGACACAAAGAACGAAAGACTCATCCACCTTGCAAAAGAACTTGGTACTGCATGGGTTCGTGTATCTGGCACATGGGCTAACAAGACTTATTATGACTTTGACGGACATACAAACGGACAGGTTCCTGAAGGCTACCAGAATCTTCTTACCAAAGAACAGTGGACAAATCTTCTTGATTTCGTAAAAGCCATTGACGGCAAATTATTAGTATCTCTTGCTAACTGTCCTGGTAACCACAAGGCAGATGAACCTTGGAACACAGAACAGGCTAAAATGTTATTTGATTACAGCCGTGACTATGGTGTGCCAATCAATGCAGCTGAATTTACAAATGAACCTAACATAATTCAGCTTTCCGGATTACCACAGGGATATACAGCAGCAGACCACGCTCGTGACCATGACACTTTCGGTGCCTGGTTAAGAGAAAACTATCCAGACTGCTTATTCGTTGGTCCTTGTACCGTAGGTGATATTGATATGTTCGGTATGGGTAATGACAATGCCGGCGGCGGTATGGCGGCAGGCTTTGAAATGGTTACTACCGAAGCATTATTAGGTGACTACAAATCCAAAATGGACGTATTCAGCTATCATTATTACAATGGCGTTTCCGAACGTGGTGCAGCTATGGGCGGTCACTGGCCATATGAAGCAATCCTTACAGAACAGTATTTAGGCGTTGCTGCACACTGTGCAAGACAGTACGTTCCAAAACGTGACAAATACGTTCCGGGCGGACAGATGTGGGTAACAGAATCCGGTGATGCAGGATGTGGCGGTAACACATGGGCTTCTACTTATGCAGATGTTCCACGTACATTAAATGAATTAGGTGAATTTGCATCTGTTACAGATGGTATTATTTTCCATAATACATTTGCATCTTCCGACTATGGTTACTTAAAACATGGTACATTCGAACCAAGACCAAACTACTTCGCAGCTTTACTTTGGAACAGAATCATGGGTTCTACCGTATATGACTGTGGCGCAGTTTCCGAAGGTGCACACCTTTACGCACACTCTCGTAAAGACGGCAAAGAAGGAATTGCTTACTTAATTATCAACAACTCTAACGAAACAACAACATTAGAACTTCCAAAAGAAGCAGAAGTTTATATGTTAGCAGGCGAAACAAAGCTTCGCTCCAGAGTAATGACATTAAACGGCAACCCATTAAAGCTTGGTGAAAATGATGAGCTTCCAGCTTTAACACCAGTCAAAGTAGCAGCAGGAAACTTAGAAATTCCAGCTACTAACTGTGCATTTGTGGTATTGTAAAATAGTGTTTTAGAAATCATAAAATATAGGTGAGATATAAATCAGCGGTATTTCATGACTTTTAAGGTCTTGAATACCGCTGATATTTTGTTTTAGAAAATAAAGAAATTGATTTTCTCCCTATCAAAACCAACAATCAAAATTCTTTCTCTGTGTTGTGGAACAAAATTCTTTACGTTTTCCAACATAAAAGCTTTTGGACGTTTTTCTTTTAATATTCTACATACATCAAAAAATAACGTTCCCTGTGTCTTATCAGCAAACCCTGTTGCTCTCCCCATACTGTTTTTCTTCGAAACTCCCGCAATAGAAAAAGGCTGACATGGGAAGCCTGCCACAAGGATATCGTGTCTTGGTATATCCTTTTCATCTACCTTTGTAATATCACCATCTGGTTGTTCACCAAAAGACAATGGTATAACGCCTTGACTTTAGTGTGCTACCATGCTAAAATATTAAGACATTTATTTAACAAACAATAGGAAGGGCTGGGTGCTGTGAACTTTGATGAATCAATCTTAAACTTTAATGAAAAAGCGGTTTTTACTTTACGAACTTTATATAGTAAACATGGCTACCATCCATTTAAAATGAGTAAATTTGAGGAATACGATTTGTATTCTAAAAATAAAGATTTTCTGGTATCGGATGGGGTAATTACTTTTACTGATACAGATGGAAAGCTTATGGCATTAAAGCCTGACGTAACTCTTTCCATTATTAAGAATTCCAAAGATATCAAGGGCTGTACGGAAAAATATTACTACAGTGAGAATGTTTACCGTATCTCGGAGCAGTCTCACACTTATAAAGAAATTATGCAGACTGGTTTAGAGTGCATTGGTGATATTTCCTTAAAAGATGTATGTGAAGTAGCGGAACTGGCACTAAAAAGTCTTGCAGCCTTTTCAGATAATTATAAATTACATATTTCTCATGTGGGGTTGGAAGCGAATAACTCTCATGCCTCTGAGGAACTAAAGAACATATATGATAAGCTTTGTGAACTGGGATATAAAGAACATTTAACGATAGATGCTTCCCTTACCAACACAACCGGATATTACAGTGGACTTGTATTTAAGGGCTACATCAATGGTATTGCTTCGCACGTTTTATCCGGCGGACAGTACGATAAGCTTCTTAAGAATATGGGAAAGACTTCCGGTGCCGCCGGATTTGCGGTTTACTTAGATTCTTTGGAACGCTTAGATACCCTTTCTGCATCAGCGAAAGCAGATAATGTAGGAAACACTGAACTTCCTTTTATCAATATCGCTCTTCCAAAAGGACGACTAGGTGAAAAGGTATATGCCATGTTTGAGGCTTCTGGTTTTGAATGCCCTTCCATTAAAGAGCCTAACCGTAAGCTGATATTTGAAAATACAGAAAAACGAATCCGTTTCTTCTGGGTAAAACCTTCTGACGTTGCCATTTACGTAGAACGTGGTGCGGCAGATATGGGTGTTGCCGGGAAGGATATTCTCTTAGAATACGAACCGGATGTCCATGAATTATTAGACTTAAATATTGGAAAATGTCGTATGGCAGTGGCAGCCAAAAAGGATTTTGTAGATGACACTAGTAAAACCCTCCGTGTTGCAACTAAGTTTTCCAATATAGCACGCACTTATTATAAAGAGAAATGCCGTGATATTGATATTATTCACCTAAATGGCTCCATCGAGATTGCTCCTATTTTAGGGCTATCCGATGTGATTGTAGATATTGTGGAAACTGGTAAAACCTTATTGGAAAATGACTTAGTACCTTATGAAACCATCATTCCTATCAGTGCAAGACTGATTGCCAACAAAGCTTCCTATAGCTTTAAAGCCAAACGTATTGAAGAAATGAAAGAAGAATTGGAGAAATTATTATGATTAAAATTATGAAATATGGCGAAGTATCCCCGGAAGAGATTTTTGCCAGAGGAGAAACCTCTTTTGATGTAGGTGATATTGTTTCTGATATTATTGATAATGTAAAGAAAAATGGAGACAATGCACTTTTTGAATACTGTGAGAAATTTGATAAATCAAAGCTTACTTCTTTGGAAGTATCCCAAGAAGAAATAGAAGAAGCTTTCCAGCTTGTGGAACCTAGATTTATTGAAATTCTTGAAAAAGCGGCAGAAAATATCCGCACCTTCCATGAAAAACAAGTTCGCAACAGCTTTATTATCAGCGAAAAAGACGGTGTTATTACCGGACAGAAAGTAACTCCAATCGAAAAGGTTGGCCTTTACGTTCCAGGGGGTACTGCAGCTTATCCTTCTACCGTTCTTATGGACAGTATTCCTGCCAAAATTGCAGGCTGTGAGGAAATCTGCATTACTACTCCTCCTTCCTCTGATGGCAAGGTAAATCCAGTTATTCTGGCTGCTGCTAAAATTGCAGGTGTTGACCGCATCTTCAAAATCGGTGGTGCACAGGCAGTTGCCGCTCTGGCTTATGGTACAGAAACCGTTCCTAAGGCAGATAAAATCGTAGGTCCGGGAAACGCTTTCGTTGCTGAAGCAAAACGCCAGGTATTCGGTCTTGTTTCCATCGATATGATTGCAGGTCCCAGTGAAATTCTTGTTATTGCTGATGGTAACAGCGATGCCCGTTTTGTAGCCGCAGACCTGTTGTCTCAGGCAGAACATGACAAAATGGCAAGTGCCGTTCTGGTTACTGACAGTGAAGAATTAGCACAAAAAGTAAGCGATGAATTAGAACGCCAGTTAGCCCTTCTTCCCCGTGAAGAAATTGCCCGCACATCTATTGATAATAATGGTAAAATTATTATTGCAGACAATTTAAAAGATGTCATTGATGTAGCCAACGAAATTGCACCAGAACATTTAGAGCTTTGTGTAGACAATCCTTTTGACTACTTAGATAAAATCAAAAATGCAGGAAGTATTTTCATGGGCCGCTACTGTCCAGAATCATTGGGCGATTATTTTGCAGGTCCAAACCACACCTTACCAACCTCTGGTACTGCAAGATTTTCAAGCCCATTGTCCGTAGATGACTTTGTAAAGAAATCCCAGTACACCTACTATACAAAGGAAGCACTTTCCAAGGTAGCTGACGATGTAGCCTTCTTTGCAGAAAAAGAAGGTCTTTCTGCCCACGCAAGAAGTGCCACTATCCGATTTGAATAGCTTATTATTTTAAGATATCATACTTAGAAATGGATGAATCAATATGAGTACATTTTTAAATAAAACCCTTCAGAAAATTGAGGCTTATACTCCCGGTGAACAGCCACAGGATAAGCAATACATTAAATTAAACACCAACGAATCCCCTTTTCCACCTTCTCCTTCAGTTATAAGAGCCGTTAACGAAGAGGAAGTTAAGGACTTACGACTTTACTGTGACCCCGAATGTAAGAAACTTAAAAATGCTCTTGCTGACCTTTATGGAGTCAATGCTGAAAATGTGTTTCTTTCCAATGGCTCTGACGATATTTTAAATTTTGCATTTATGGCTTATGGACACAATGGTGCTGCTTTTGCTGATATTACCTATGGATTTTACGGTGTATTTGCCCAGCTTCATAATGTTGAACCATTTATTATTCCTTTAAATCCGGATTTTACGATTCCGACAGAGCGTTTCTGTTACCAGAATAAGCTAGTTGTCATCGCAAATCCAAATGCACCAACCGGAATGGAACTTCCACTTTCTGAGATTGAGAAAATTATTATTTCCAACCCTAATAATGTGGTTGTGGTAGATGAAGCGTATGTAGACTTTGGTGGTACTTCTGCTGTAGAGCTTACGAAAAAGTTTAAAAATCTTCTTGTCTGCCAGACCTTCTCCAAATCAAGAAGTATGGCAGGTGCAAGACTTGGCTTTGCCATTGCAGACAAAGAAATTATTGCTGATTTAGAAAAAATTAAATATTCCACGAACCCATATAATATCAACCGTCTGACACAGGTGGCGGGATTTTCAGCCATAAAAGATAATGACTATTATATGGATAACTGCAAAAAGATAATAGAAAACCGTCAGTTTACGGCAGAAGGCTTACAGAAATTAGGATTTACCTTACTTCCTTCCAATGCCAATTTCCTTTTTGCAAAATCAGATATAATAAACGGCAAAGAACTCTATGAACGCTTAAAAGAAAAAGGAGTTCTTGTCCGTCATTTTGAAAAAGAACGAATTAAAGAATATAATCGAATTACCATTGGAAACAGGGAAGAAATGGAAACATTTCTTATTAAGGTTGAGGAGATTTTAAAAGAACAATAAAAAACGAATTAGAATTCTATTTAGGAGGCGTACCATGAGAACTGCCGAGATTACCCGTAAAACCAACGAAACAGATATTTTCTTAAAATTGAATTTAGATGGAAATGGAATCAGTAAAATAGATTCCGGCTGTGGCTTTCTTGACCATATGCTTACATTATTTGCCCGTCATGGCAGTTTTGATTTAGCTGTGACCTGCAAGGGAGATACACAGGTAGATTACCATCATACCGTTGAAGATATCGGCATTGTGCTTGGAGATGCTTTTAAAGAAGCCCTTGGAGATATGCGTGGTATTACCCGTTATGGAAGCTTTCTTCTTCCAATGGATGAAGCACTGATTCAGACGGCAGTAGATATTTCCGGCAGAAGTTATTTAAGCTACGGACTACAAATCCCTTCTAATAAAGTTGGGGATTTTGACACCGAGCTTACCGAAGAATTTTTCTTAGGCTTCATTCGCCACGCCGGAATTACCCTTCATATCAGACAGCTTGCGGGAACCAATTCCCACCATATTATTGAAGGTACTTTTAAGTCCGTTGCCCGTTCTTTAAAAGAAGCGGTATCCATTGACGAAGCTAATAAAAATGAAATTCCTTCTACTAAAGGAGTGCTTTAAATGATTGCAATTATTGATTACGGAGTAGGCAATTTATTTTCTCTGTCCTCCTCCTTAAAAGCCATCGGTGCAGATACCATTATCACCGGTGACCCGGAACAGATTCGAAAAGCAGATAAATTGATTTTACCAGGAGTAGGCGCTTTTGGCGATGCAGCCAAAAAGCTTGCCGATTCCGGACTTGATACCATTATTAAAGAGCAGGCTTCAAAAGATGTTCCTCTTCTTGGTATCTGCCTTGGTATGCAGTTATTATTTGATGAAAGCCACGAATACGGCTGTCACAAAGGTTTAGGGTTAATAAAAGGACAGGTAATTCCAATGGAAAATACTCTTCCAAGCCATTTGAAGATTCCTCACATTGGCTGGAACGCCCTGCATTTTGTGAATAATGATAACAAACCGAAAAATCCGATTTTTAAATATATTAATAACAACGACTGTGTTTATTTTGTCCACTCCTATTATGCTGTAAATTGTGATGAAGCACTTATCGCTACCACAGAATATGGTAAGGAATTAACTGCTGCAGTTGCTCATAATAATATTTTCGGTTGTCAGTTCCATCCAGAAAAAAGTGGAACTGTGGGACTTAATATATTAAAAGCATTTTGTGAATATTCAGAGCCATGCAGATTTATATAAAATAGCCTGTTCAAGCTTGCCTGATAAAGACTATTTTTATAAATCTATATGACGAGAAGCCATCATGAGCAAAAGAAAAGCCTCGTAGAGGCATTTTTGCGAATGAGGCTCTGAATATTCACTGTACAATGAAAAATGGAGGTTACCATGAAATTATTTCCAGCTATCGATTTATATGACGGTAAAGCAGTCCGCCTTCTGAAAGGCGATTATAACCAGATGACCGTTTACAGTGAAAATCCCATTGAAATTGCCCGCGATTTTGAAGAAAAAGGTGCAAAACACCTTCACCTTGTTGACTTAGAAGGCGCCAAAGACGGCACTACACCAAATTTATATATCGTAAAACAGATTGCCAATGAAACCAGCCTTTTTACCGAAATTGGCGGTGGCATCCGTTCCATGGATACGGTAAGGGCTTACCTTGAAAATGGGGTTGACCGTGTCATTCTCGGTACAGCAGCCGTTAATAATGCGGAATTTTTAAAAGAAGCCGTAGACACTTATGGAGAACGAATTGCCGTAGGTGTAGACATAAAGGATGGTTATGTTGCCATCAAAGGCTGGGTTGAAACCTCCCAGTATACCTGCTTTGAATTCTGTGAAAAGATGCAGAACTTAGGTGTCAAAACCTTAATCTGTACGGATATTTCCAAAGATGGTGCTATGCAGGGAACTAACCGGGAATTATATAAGGAATTATCAGAACGTTTCCAGATAGACATTACTGCCTCCGGCGGTGTTTCTTCTCTGGAAGATGTGAAAGCATTAAGAGCTCTTAATCTATATGGTGCTATTATTGGAAAAGCCTATTATATTGGAGCAATTGATTTAGTTGAAGCACTGGAGGCGGCAAAATGATTACAAAACGAATTATTCCCTGCCTTGATGTACGAAATGGCAGAGTTGTAAAAGGCGTTAATTTTGAAAACTTAAATGATGTTTCTTCCCCTGTGGAGTTAGGAAAATATTATAGTAACTGCGGTGCCGACGAACTGGTATTTTATGATATTACTGCCTCCAGTGACGGAAGAAAGTTATTTACAGATATACTTAAAGAAGTCGCTGCCAACATCTTTATTCCATTAACCGTAGGCGGCGGTATTAATACCATTGAAGATTTTGACCGTGTATTAAAATGCGGTGCAGATAAGGTCAGTGTAAATTCCGGTGCTATTCGTAACCCAGATTTAATTGCTGAAGCCGCACAAAAATATGGTAATCAATGCGTGGTAATTTCCGTTGATGTAAAACGTGTAGACGGTGGATTTCATGTATTTGCCAAAGGTGGCAGAGAAGATACCGGAATGGAAGCCATTTCCTGGATTAAAAAATGTGTTGCAAATGGTGCCGGTGAGGTAGTAGTTAATTCCATAGATACCGATGGTGTGAAAAAAGGCTTTGACCTGGAATTATTAAAAAAGGTATGTGAAGCTGTTCATGTTCCTGTTATCGCATCCGGTGGTGCCGGTTCTGCCGAGGATTTCGTTACACTTTTTAAAGAAATTCCAGATATCGATGCAGGTTTAGCTGCTTCTATTTTCCATTTTGGAGAAGTAAAGATTTCGGATTTGAAGGAATTGCTTCATAAAAATAATATTACGGTGAGGTTATAGAGAGGAATTAAAATCATGTTAAATATAGAGGAATTAAAATTTGACGAAAAAGGGTTAATTCCAGCTATCGTAGTCGATGCAGAAACCAAAAAGGTATTAACCCTTGCTTACATGAATAAAGAAAGCCTTTGTATTTCTTTAGAAAAAGAATTAACCTGCTTTTTTAGCCGTTCCCGTCAGGAATTATGGTTAAAGGGAGAAACCAGCGGCAACTACCAGCATATCCTTTCCATCACAGCAGACTGTGATAAAGATGCTTTAGTTGTGGAGGTAAGAAAAGATGGTCCAGCCTGCCATTTAGGAACTGACTCCTGCTTTACTAATACGATATTTGAGCATAAGAAAATGAACGTTAATAAATAGAACGCATTATCACAAAGTGACATTTGTCCTTTTCAAATCATATTGGTTATAGTACTTTAAAATAGCTATCCAGTTAGTGTACAACGTGAATATAAAAGACATGCTGAGCAATAAGCATAATTAGGGGATTTAATGCAGTGAATAAGACAACTAACTATTTAGATAATATTTTAAAATTATTGGGTACAATTGATGCCGATAGAAAGCAACAATTTTTCGAGTATTTTGAAAGTGCACCTGATTGGCTGATGGAGTACATCACAATTGAAAAGCTGGAAAAAGGCACAACCTTCATTCGGGAAGGAAATCCGGTAGATACCATTTATTTTATTGGCGATGGTATTATTAAGGCGACAGACTATCGAATTTATGGAATTCCTTTTGATTTTATGCTTTTTAATAAGCTGTATGCTTATGGGGGCATGGAAGTGATTATGGGTATGGACAAATACAAAACTTCAATGCAGACAGTGACAGAGTGCATTGTTGTGAAAATTCCTAAAGCTCAGTTCAGCAGGTGGATGAGGTCAGATATCCGGGCACTGGGGCACGAATCAAAATTAATGGGTGAATATCTGTTAGAGCAGGCAAGAAATGTCAGAGTTCTTATGTTTTTACAAGGCGCAGACCGATTGACCATGCTGCTTACGAAACGCTATGAAAAATATGCTGTGAATGGTATTTTAAAATTAAATAATGACAGACAGGAATTATCTGATTTTACCGGTTTGAGCACAAGAACTATTACCCGCTCTATTAAATCATTAAAAGAACAAAATTTAATTACAAAACAGGGAAATCACATCCTAATCAGCCATGAGCAGTATACTCGTATGAAGGAAAACTTATCTTTAATTATTTCAGAAGATGAGTAAATATAGATTTTAATTAAACCGAGGAGGAGTTTATTATGCAAAACTATTCAGGAGAAGAAGGATTACAGTATCATTTACAGATTAGACCAGGTGACGTTGGACGTTATGTTATTTTACCAGGTGATCCAAAGAGATGCGAAAAAATTGCAAAACATTTTGATGATGCAAAATTAGTCGCAGATAGCAGAGAGTATGTTACATACACAGGTTATTTGGATGGAGAAAAGGTAAGTGTTACATCTACAGGTATTGGGGGACCATCTGCATCTATCGCATTAGAAGAATTAGTTCTTTGTGGCGCTGATACTTTTATCCGTGTTGGAACCTGTGGCGGAATTGATATTGATGTAAAAGGTGGAGACATCGTTGTATCCACAGGTGCTGTTCGTAACGAAGGAACCAGCCGTGAATACGCTCCAATTGAATATCCGGCTGTAGCAGATTTAGATGTTACTAATGCACTTGTTAAAGCCTGCAAAACATTAAAAGTTCCTTATCATACAGGTGTTGTACAGTGTAAAGATGCTTTCTATGGACAGCATGAACCAGAAAGAATGCCAGTAAGCTATGAATTATTAAATAAATGGGAAGCTTGGAAACGTATGGGCTGTAAAGCATCTGAAATGGAATCCGCAGCTTTATTTATTGCAGCAAGCCATTTGAGAGTACGTTGCGGTTCTAACTTTTTAGTAGTTGGCAACCAGGAAAGAAATGCATTAGGATTAGATAATCCAATTGCTCATGATACAGAAATGGCAATTACCGTGGCAGTAGAAGCACTTCGTAATTTAATTAAAGAAGATAAAGAAAAATAGGAATAACAATACCCCGGACGAAAGAATCTGATTCTAATTGTCCGGGGTATTCTATTATCATTTATTGTTTCATGATTTGTTTAAACCTCTTCCATAAAATACATTCTGGATTCAAAATCCTGGAAATATCTTGTCTTTTCATCATATCCGGTTCCACCAAATCCACTCTGCAATTTTACGCCACTCATCAGCACATCACCGTAGGTTGTGTAGTCTTCCACTTCTCCCGGCATTTTTACAAAGGTATCAATTGCCTTGTGTAACAGAGAATCGTATTTAATATGAATTGGTGCAATATTATTTACCAATCCACCAAATGGTTTTACATTTCTCTTCTTTTCAATGTTGTAGAAATGATATTTCTTATCCTCTGAAAGTCCCTTTGCAGTGTACTGTTCATAATGAGTATTAGGTTCTACAAGTGCCTGTACAATCATACCAACCGCCTTTGATTTATCCTCACTGACACAGGTCCATTCATGGAGATTACCCCTCTCACAGTAGGAGCTTTCTCCACTGTGGGCGCTTCTGCCACGATAGAAGTTACCAAACTGTAATACTTCACGCCATTTCTTATAAAGGGTAATCTGCTGTTTGATTTCTTCCACTTCTTCCTTCTTCATATCGCAAAGATTACATTCATATCCAAGTACCCCAAAGGCTGCCACATTAAATCTGGTTGCCAGTGGTGTCATTCGTAAGGTCTGGTGGTTTGGACAATCGGATACGTGTGCTGTTACCGTAGACATTGGATAGCCATAGCTGTAACCATTCTGACCTTTTGCACGGTAAATAGCATCGGTGTCATCGCTTGCCCAAATCTGTGGAAAATAGCTTAATATTCCAAGGTCAAATCGGTTTCCACCAGATGCACAGCCTTCAAATAAAATATGAGGGAAGCGCTCAGTTAATGTCTTCATCAGGCGATATAACCCCATCATATAGCGATGTGCCACTTCGCCCTGCTGTTCCGGTTTCAGATACTGGGAATAGTAATCGGAGAAAATACGATTCATATCCCATTTTACATATGCAATATTGGCAGAAGCAAATATATTCGTCATCTGCTCTGTAATATAATCGACTACTTCCGGATTAGCAAAATCTAAGATTCTCTGATTACGTCCTTCGGAATGAGGCTTACCCGGAATCTCCATTGTCCACTCCGGATGTGCTTTATAAAGGTCGCTGTTTACGTTAACCATTTCCGGCTCTACCCAGATACCAAAATCCAATCCCAGTGCATTTACCTTATCACATAAGCTCTTTACGCCACCCGGCAATTTTTTCTTATTCACATACCAGTCACCAAGGGACTGCTTATCGTCATTTCTTGTACCAAACCAGCCATCATCCATAACGAATAATTCAACTCCTACTTCCTTACCTGCCTTGGCAAGCTTCAAAAGCTTAGATTCATTAATGGCAAAATAAGCCGCTTCCCAGCTATTAAGAAGAACTGGACGAATTTTATTTTTCCATTGGCCACGAACAATACATTCTCTGACAAACTTGTGCATACGCTGGCTCATACCATTATAGCCTTCATTGGAGAATGTCATAACTGCTTCCGGTGTCTCAAATATGTCTCCCGGATTCATTACAAAACAGAAGGACTGTGGATTAATTCCTGTCACTACTCTGGTCTTTCCATGACTTGCCACTTCCAACGCTTCATAATGATTCCCGCTATATACGAGGTTTAATCCATAACAAATTCCCGTATCTTCCGTAGTTTCCTTTCTGGAAATCATAACAAATGGATTAGCACGATTGGAGGAGGTTCCGGCATAAGAAGAATTTACAATCTTCCCAACGGATACTTTTGCATCATGACGATACATTTCTCTTGCCCAATTACCATTAAAAGTAGTAAGTACATAACCAGAATCCTCAAAATCAAGCTGGTTACTCATAAGACGGTTAAGCTTTACCACTTCCTCACTGGTATTAATAAATTTGGCACTGCGGGAAATCACATCTCTGTCTTCAAATACCCCATAATGTAATTCTAAGGTTAAATTATACTGTTTATCCTTTAAAATAATAGTAAGCTCCTGTACCTTTCCATTTTCTTCATAGGAAGAAGGAAGCGTCTCCAAGGACTTTTTCTCCTCTGCAATAACTGCCTCTTCAAAAAGGAAATCAGAAGTGTAACTTCCATCTCCATGAACCACTTCAATAAATGGTTCTCTAATATCACTCTTTCCATAAGAAGACATTTCAAGACGCATATTTTCCAATGAAAAACTTGGATATTTTGCATCGTATACATTAGAATTTCCCGGTGGAAATGCCTGCTTTTCTGCAAGACTTTCTACATCCTTTGCCGTCTCAATACGCAATTTTTTTCCATAATATAAATGCTCCAAATGTCCACTTTCTAATACCTGAAAACAATAAGTTGTATTTTTTGTATCCAGTACAAATACCTTCTCAAGCTGTCTAATCATACTATTATTCCTGCCCTTTCACATTAAAGTTTATCTTTACTTCGCCCAACTGTGGATTAGAAATCTTTAATACTGCATTTCCACTTTCGCCAACGGATTTTACATAAACACCAGCCATACCACCTTTTAAGGAAATTACATCGGGACCAATTAAGGCAATCGGACCTTCCACAGATAGTTTCAAAGGTTCTCCACAGAAATATAAAATATTTTCAAATTCATCCACAGCTTGCACACGAATTGCTGACACATCGTAGCTATTCTTTTCTTCTAATACATGAGATGAAATTGTTGTCTTCAAACCGATTTTATTCATCGGTGTTTTGATAACTGTTTTTACAACCTGTCCATCTTTGATGGCTTCAAACTTAAATTCGGTTGCTGTTCCACCCCAATCTCCTACATATTTAGTATAAAGACCTACTACCTCATCCATTGTCATACGATAGCGTACAAAGCACTGAAATGCTTTCCAGATAATCTTTGGCGGAAGCTGACCATAACCATAAAGTGCAATATGATTTAATGCTTCTGTGATAATCTTTGCCTGCTTTGCAGGGTATTTTTCATTTTGAATAATTCCATCACCAATATAATCATCAATTAAAATTGGGCTGGCTTTCAAAGACTCAAATTTCTCACTCTTTGGTTTATATTCTTTTAAAAGCTTGTCATTCTTGTACATTTTTACACTGTCTGCATTGGAGAATACCCATACTTCTCCTCTGCGGCTCGCAGGATGTTCTCCAATATCCATACTGGATCCAACCTCTAAAATAACTTCCTCATCCTGCTGACAGGCATATACAGCCGCCGCAAGCTTTGGATTACGAAACATATCCAATACACCATGATAACAAATTCTATCTCCACTTCCAAAATCCTTATGGGTATTATAATCTGCCATACACCAGCCAAAGCTGCCGCAAATATCCTCATAGGATGCCACACTGTCAAGTACCCTTGCGTGTCTCAGGGCATGCTCTACACGGTGGTCTTCACAATCGAAGGATTTTGTTGGGAACATGTGACCATTGTATTCGGAAATCATATATGGCTTATTATTATCAGAGGTTACCTTTTTCTTTGGTTCACATCCTGGAAGAGTGCCATCATGGACAAATTCATTATAAGTATATACATCTTCCAAAAGCTGACTCTTCTTAATACAGCGTACCCCGCCTGTCTGACGAGTTGGGTCTAACTGATGAGCTAAGGCATTCGTACAAGTGTAAAAGGCTTCATCATCCACAGACTCATTGATTCGTACTCCCCATAAAATAATAGATGGGTGATTGCGATACTGTATAATCATTTCTTCCACATTTCGAACCGCCTGTTCCTTCCACGCTTCATCTCCAATGTGCTGCCAACCTGGAAACTCTGTAAATACTAAGAGGCCAATTTCATCACAACGGTCAATAAAATAATGAGACTGCGGATAATGAGAAGTTCGAACGGCATTTAAGCCTAATTCCTTTTTCAAAATATCCGCATCATATTCCTGCATGGACTGTGGCATGGCATATCCAACATAAGGATAACACTGATGACGATTTAAACCGCGGATTTTTAATTTCTTTCCATTTAAATAAAAACCATCTGTCTTAAATTCTGCACTTCGAAAACCGATTTTTACAGTATGTACATCCACTACTTTTTCGTCACAGACAAGTTCTGTTACTACTTGGTAGAGAACCGGATTTTCTACATCCCAGAGGGTTACATTTTCTACGATATTTTCAAATATAAAACAATTATTATCTGCATTTTCCCATGAGCTTTCTTTTTTACTAATTACATCCCCTTTCAGAGAAACAACCTGTCTTACCTTTAACTTTTCTTTACTTATCCCTTCACCAGCTAAAGTTATTTCGCTCACCAGTTTCCCAGACACTTCCGGTTTTACAAAAATATCTTCCATATAAATTGCTTCTTTTATATCCAGATATACATCTCTATAAATTCCACCATAAGTCATATAGTCAATGACATGACCAAAAGGAGGAATATTTAAGGATTCTCTGGAATCTACTTTTATGGTAATTACATTTTCTTCATTCCATTTTAATTTATCCGAAATATCTAACGTAAATGCTGTATATCCACTGTAATGCTCCCCACATTCTTCACCATTTATATAAACCTTGGCATAATGTGCCGCACCATCCATCGTTAATAAAAGTGTTTTTCCCTTCCACTCTTCCTTTGCAAAAATCACCTTCTGATAACCGCATACCATCTGATATTCTTCTTCACTAAAATAGTGAAATGGAAGCTCCCTGCAGGTATGTGGAAGACGTACATTTTCTAAAACACTTCCATCAATCTGCTGTTTCAGAAACAATTCGCTAAATTCTGGTGTAAATTTCCAGTCATCATTTAAATAAATTCTGCTCATTGTTAATTACTTCTCCTTCTTTTTTATGTCTGATTTGTTTTTCTATATAACCTCTATTTTTATTCTTTTCCGTCTTTGTCTGCACTCTTCTTATTTCACAATTCCATCCATAATTACATCTGTCATTTCCTGCAAACCTTCTTCAAAAGAAATCTGACTATCCACTAAAATCCTTGAAGACATAAAGTGCTGAATCGTTCCCTCTACCATAGCTTTCACAACAGGAATAGAACATTTTTTAATCTTTCCTTCATTCATGCCCTGTTCCAAAAGAGCAATCGTATTATCCCAATCTGCATCCAGATACTCGGATATCTTTTTATAATTGTTAGGGAATTTCTCCTGTAACTGATACAAATTTTGAAGACCGATATTCTGATATCTCTCTGGAAGTACAATTATAATTCTTCGAAGCTTCTCAATCACATCTAATGTGTCATCTTCCATAATTCTTTTTTCATGGGCTTTCATATCAGCAAAATAATAATCCGTCACGGCAAAAAATAATTCTTCTTTATTCTCAAATACCTGATAAAGCGTTTTCTTACTAATACCTATTCGCTTTGCCACATCATCCATAGTTAATTTCAAACCCTTTTCCTGAAATTCATCTATGGCGGCATTTAGTACTTTCTCACGTAATTCCAAGTTATTTCCTCCTTTGCTATATTTATTTTCTATCTTTATTTTTTATATTCTAAATCAAAACATAGTCTCTACGGAAACCAAGAAACTATTTTCAGTTTCCCAGTTTCCATTATAAGGCATATCTCTAATAATTACTACTTGGAATATATTACAAATTTAACCCCATGCTTTTGTTACATTTGACAACCCCCTCTAAATATGCTAAACTACAGAATATGTGAATAGAAACCATAAAAGGCAATGAATGTGCACAGTAGTGATACATTTACTTTCAGAGAGAGCAGGTCATCGGCTGTAAGCCAGCTTAAGTCAAGAATGTATTTATGAATTTCACACAGGAGCCGCTTCGGTGAACTAACAGTAGCCAAAGACGTATTACTGCACGTCACGCAGTCCAATGAGAGCCTACACTACAGTGTAGGAATTAGGGTGGTAACGCGGATTTGATTCGTCCCTTTAGATTTTCTAAAGGGGCGTTTTTTTATTATTCAGAGCCAGGCAAATTCATCAAAATATGCGAAGAATGCTCTAAATAATTCCCCAACAGAAACTTATAGCAAAGGAGCAAGCACAATGAATGCAAATTTAGAACAAATTAAGCAGGAAATTATTGCAGGTGCAGAAAGTTTAAATTCTTCCAAAGAAGTATATGAATTTAAGAAACTGTTCCTCGATAACAAAACCGGTAAAATCGGTCTTCTCATGAAAGAAATGAAAAACATCCCAAAAGAAGAAAGAGCGGACTACGGTAAAGGTGTCAACGAATTAAAAGACTGGGCTCTTGATTTCTTAGGCGAGTTAGATGTTAAAATGAAAGAAAAAGAGCTTTTAGCAAGATACGAAGCAGAAAAGATTGATATTTCTCTTCCTGCTGAAGAATGTGCTGAAGGTAATTTACACCCAATCACTTTAGTTAAAAATGAAATTATCGATATTTTCGCAGGTATGGGCTTTGAAATTTTCGAAGGCAGCGAAATTGAAACAGATTACTATAACTTTACAGCTTTAAATACTCCACAGGATCACCCGGCAAGAGATATGCAGGATACTTTCTATTTATCCCCTAATTTCTTACTTAGAACACAGACATCTGCTGGTCAGATTCATGTTATGGAAAAGAAACAGCCACCAA
>CAZRLE010000007.1:0-25098 GCA_964600705.1 uncultured Lachnoclostridium sp.
TTCAGGGGCACTGATTGCATTTACCATGTACATTTATGACTTTATTATTTCTTACTTTTTAACCGGTTCTGGTGTAAATAATATCAGTATTATTGTATATACCATGAGCAAGAGAATCAATCCAAGTATCAATGCGATTTCTACATTGATGATTGCAATTATCACAATTGCTCTGTTACTGGTAAATGTGGTGCCGGGATTGGTAGCAAGAAATATTACCAAGCCGGAAAGTAGAAAGAGACTTGCAATTGGAGGAAGCTGCGCAGTAGTTGCGTTGGTTGCACTGGTTATTGTGTCTGGTCTTACTAATTCCAATAAGGGTGCTCAGTACGCAGGACAAACCTTGTATTTCTACAATGTAGGGGAATACATTGGTGAAAATGTGATTGCAGGTTTTGAAGAAGCAACTGGTGCAAAAGTAGTTATGGAGACCTTTGATTCGAATGAATCTATGTATATCAAGGTGGCCAATGGGGAATCCTATGATGTAATTGTACCAAGTGATTATATGATTCAGCGTTTGATTGAAGAGGGTTATTTACAGCCGTTAGATTATTCCCGTCTAAACTGCATGGATAATCTGAATGAACAGGTACTGAATCAGTCTTATGATCCTGGTAATGAATATTCCGTGCCATATTTCTGGGGAACGGTTGGTATTGTTTATGATAAGACCAAAGTAGATGTGGCAGATTTAGAAAAGGATGGCTTTGGTATTTTCTTAAATGAAAAGTACAAAGGGGATATTTACCTTTATGACTCAGAACGTGATTCCTTTATGATGGCACTTAAGGATTTGGGTTATTCCATGAACACAGATAATGAAGAAGAACTTCAGAAAGCATATGAATGGCTGGTGCAGTGTGTGGAAACGATGAATCCGGAGATTGTTATTGATGAAGTAATTGATAATATGGCACAGGGAAGAAAAGCACTGGCACTTGTGTATTCCGGTGATGCAACTTACATTATGAGTGAGAATGAGAATATGGCATTCTATTTACCGGAAAGTGGAACCAATATTTGGTGTGATGCCATGGTTATTCCTAAAAATGCAAGAAATCCAGAGCTTGCCCATGAATTTATCAATTATATCAGCACCTATGAAGTGGCTTACGAGAATTCAAGTTACGTAGGCTACACTTCACCAAATTGGGAAGTAATGGATGCCATCTCAGGAGAAGGCGGCGATTACGAAGGAATTGAAGCCTATATCCCTAGGGAAAATTATGAAAAAGACGAAGTCTTTGAATATAATGCGGATGTAAAGAAGATAATCAGTAATCTTTGGAGTAAAGTAAAGATTGCGGCGAGTTTGTAAGAATAAAAATAGAATAGTTTAATGAATTACAGTTCAGTTGTGCTTGCGAAAAGTATGACTGAACTGTTATCATAAATAGAGAAAATAAAAGTGAGGGATATTGATTATGGAAATATATAAGCAGTCTTGTGAAGAATTTGTAGATGTGTTGGCATCGAATGCACCAGTTCCGGGAGGTGGCGGAGCTGCAGCTTTCGTGGGAGCGGTTGGTGTTGCCCTTGGAAATATGGTTGCCAATCTTACCATTGGTAAAAAGAAGTATGCTGCTGTGGAAGAAGAGTTTGCTGAACTGAGAGAAAAAGCATATACATTACAGAAAGAGCTGCTTCTTTTAATAGAAGAAGATGCCAAAGCCTTTGAACCCTTGGCGGCAGCCTATAAGCTTCCTAAAGAAACGGATGAGGAGATTGCCTGCAAAGAAAAAGTAATGGAAGAAGCATTAAAAGTGGCAGTAAAGCCTCCAATGGCAATTATGGAAAAGGTTTGTGAGGCAATTAAGCTCCACAAGGAATTTGCGGCAAAAGGCTCTGTTCTTGCCATTAGTGATGCAGGTGTGGGAGCTGCCTTTTGTAAGGGAGCTTTGGAAGGAGCGAGCCTGAATGTATTTATCAATACAAAGGTGATGAAGGACAGGGAATATGCAGAAGAATTAAATCAGAAAGCAGAAGCAATGCTTGCAATCTATGTGCCAATGGCAGAAGAGATATTCGTTAGCGTAAAAGAACGCTTGCAGTAAAAAGTAGATGGCAGACCGAAGGAATAGAATTGTAGTTAGAGATGGAGGCAGAATATGACAATGCTGTTAAAAGGGGCAGAGGTTTCCAAAGCTCTCAATGAAAAGATAAAAAAAGATGTGGAAGAGTTGAAAGGACAGGGGATAAGTCCTTGTCTGGCAATGGTTCGTGTGGGTGAAAGAGCCGATGATATTTCTTATGAGAAAGGTGCAACCAAACGATGTGAGAATCTTGGGATTGAAGCAAAGCACATTGTACTTTCTGAGAATGTGGCAGAGGAAGAATTGTTACAAGTAATTGAAACTTGCAACAACGATGATAAGATTCATGGAATTCTTTTATTCCGTCCACTTCCAAAACATTTGAATGAAGAAAAAATTTGTAATGTCATTGCAACGGAAAAAGACGTAGACGGTATCAAAAAAGAATCCTTGACAGGGGTATTTACCGGTAATGGAGAAGGCTTTGCACCATGTACACCAAAGGCTTGCATGGAGATTTTGGATTACTATGGAATCGACTGTACTGGTAAAAAGGCAGTTGTTATTGGCAGGAGCCTGGTAGTTGGCAAGCCGGCAGCTATGATGTTATTAGATAAAAATGCCACTGTAACCATCTGTCACAGTAAGACAGGCAATTTAGAAGAAATTTGCAAACAGGCAGATATTATTGTAGCAGCAGCAGGCAGTATGCGTATGCTTGGAAAAGAGTGTTTTCGTGAAGGGCAGATTATCTTAGATGTGGGTATTCATGTGGACAGTGAAGGAAAGCTTTGCGGTGATGTGAAAACAGAAGAGGCAGAAGGTATCGTAGAAGCCATTACTCCAGTACCGGGTGGTGTTGGGGCAGTAACCAATGGAGTACTTTGCGGGAATGTGGTAGAGGCGGCAAAGAAATAAAGAAAAGTTGAATTTGATGCAACTATTTTATAAAAATATTATAAAGTAGTTGCATTTTTTTGTTATTAAGTGTAAAATAATTAGCAGGCTAACAATTAGTGGATTAACAATTAACTATCTAATGAAAGGGGCTGTGGGATGTCTATTCATAAAGAAATTATCGGAACGCTTATGTTTACCATGCGATTACATCACAAGATAGTAGAAAAGTACATTTCTGCATTAGGAATCCATCACGGGCAGCATCATCTTTTGATGCGATTGGCAAAACAGGAATGGAAGTCCCAGAAGGAACTGGCGGATTCCATGGAAATATCAACAGCTACGGTAGCAGTGTCCTTAAAGAAGCTGGAACAGGGCGGTTATATTACCAGAGAAGTAGTTTCTGATGATAACCGATATAATCAGTTAGAGATTACAGATAAAGGGCGAGAGGTGATAAAAGAAAGCTGTAAGATATTTAATCATATTGATGACGTGATGTTTAAAGGGTTCTCTGATGAAGAGAAGGAGCAATTTGATTATCTGGTAAAAAAGATGAATCAGAATTTGACAGAGCTATAATACATTATAAAGAAGTGTGGCAGATATCATATCTGGGTTCTGGCAGAATAAATAAAAGGAAAGAGATAAGAAAGGAGACTCAAAATGAAACGGTATTTTAAGTACATAAAACCGTATTTGTATGCCTTTATTTTGGCACCGGTGCTGATGATTGCAGAAGTTCTTGGTGAAGTGTATATGCCAAAATTAATGGCTATGATTATCAACGAAGGTGTTACTTCAGGAGACTCTGGCTATATTATAAAGCTGGGAGTGTTAATGGTGTTTGTTGCCCTTGGAATGGCAGCATCCGGAGTTGGAGCAGCTTATTTTGCTTCTAAGGCTGCTATCAGCTTTGGGGCTGACTTAAGAAAGGATGTATTTAGAAAGGTACAGGATTTTTCCTTTGCTAATATTGATACATTCAGTACAGGTTCGCTGGTAACTCGTCTTACCAATGATATTACACAGTTACAGAACTTAATTATGATGGCACTTAGAATGATGCTTCGTGCGCCAGGGATGTTAATTGGTGCGATTATTATGGCGATGTCCTTAAATCCAAGCCTTACGATGGTAGTAGCTGTAGTGATGCCGATTTTAATTATTATAATTGGATTTTTCATTAAAGTGGCATTTCCTAGATTTGGAATTATGCAAAAGAAGATTGACCGTTTAAATTCAACAGTACAGGAAAATTTAACAAACGTACGAGTGGTGAAATCTTTTGTAAGAGAAGGCTATGAAGAAAATAAGTTTGCAGAAGCCAATGAAGATTTAAAAGAAGCTGGTTTAAGTGCCATGAAGCTTATGATTTGCATGATGCCTATTATGGGGCTGGCAATGAATCTTACTACACTTGCAGTAGTATGGTTTGGCGGTAAACAGATTCTGGTTGGAGATATGTTAGTTGGGGATTTAACTGCATTTACAACCTATATTGTTCAGATTTTAATGTCTCTTATGATGCTTTCCATGGTACTTCTTCGTGTGTCCAGAGCGATGGCATCCGGAAAACGTATTAGTGAAGTATTAGATACAGAAGTAGATTTAACAGATGAACATGCAGCACACAAGGAGGCTGTGGTAACCAAGGGTAAGGTTGAATTTAGAAATGTATCCTTCCGTTATTATAAGAATAATGACAACTGGGTGCTCGATAAGTTAAACTTTACTGCTAATCCGGGTGAAGTGATTGGTATTATCGGTTCAACCGGTTGTGGTAAAACAAGTATGGTACAGTTGATTCCAAGACTTTATGATGCGGATGAAGGAGAGGTACTGGTAGACGATATCAATGTAAAGGATTATTCTCTTAAGAACTTAAGAGAAGGTGTTGGTATGGTTCTTCAAAAAAATGTATTATTCTCAGGAAGCATCAAAGACAATCTTCTCTGGGGTGATGAAAATGCTTCTATGGAAGAAGTAATTGAAGTAGCCAAATCTGCACAGGCAGATATGTTTATTCAGGGATTCACGGAAGGCTATGAAATGGATTTAGGTCAGGGCGGTGTCAATGTATCTGGTGGACAGAAGCAGAGACTTTGTATTGCAAGAGCCTTGCTTAAAAAGCCTAAGATTTTAATTTTAGATGATAGTACCAGTGCAGTAGATACGGCAACAGAAGCAAGAATCCGTGAAACTTTCAATGGAAGTCTTAAGGATACAACAAAGATTATCATTGCACAGAGAATCACTTCTGTTATGGATGCAGACCAGATTGTTGTATTGGATGAAGGTAAGATTGTAGGAACAGGAAATCATGAAGAACTTATGAAATCCTGTGAAACATATCAGGAAATTTATTATTCACAAAGAGATAAGGAGGAGAGCGCATAATGGCAGGACCAGGTGGAAAAGGACCGGGAAGACATGGTGCCCCTATTCAAAAACCAAGAGATGTAAAAGCAACTTTAAGCCGATTATTAGGCTATATTAGCAAACAGCGCGGACTACTGGTAATCGTATTATTCTGTGTTATTATTTCATCCGTTGCGACCTTGGCAGGCTCTTATATGCTTCGTCCAATTATCAATACATTGGAAGCAGATGTATTTGCAATCGCAGAAGGAACGTCTACAATTGACGTGGCAGTGTTAAATCTTGCCAAAGGGCTTGCAGGTATGGCATGTGTATATATGCTTAGTGTAGCGGCACAGTATCTCCAGTCAAGAATTATGATTGGAGTATCCCAGTCAGCAATTCAGAAGCTTCGTAATGATTTATTCCAGAAGGTACAAAAGCTTCCGGTTCGCTTTTTTGACACACATAATCATGGTGAAGTAATGAGCCGTTTTACCAATGACGTAGATGCAATTGCAGAAATGTTAGATACGACAGTGGTACAGCTGATTTCCGGAAGCATTTCTTTGGTAGGTACATTAGGACTTATGCTTTATACAAATGTATGGCTTACTATCATTACATTAGTGATGTTACCGGTTATGATGTGGGCAGCAGGTTTTGTTGGTAAAATGAGTCGTAAAAACTTTGTAGAGCAGCAGGCAGCAATTGGTGCAGTAAATGGTTACATTGAAGAAATGGTAAGCGGACAGAATGTAGTAAAAGTATTCTGCCACGAGGACAAGGTAATAGAAGAGTTTAATGCGTTAAACGAAGACCTTAGAAAGAAACAAATTAAGGCGCAGTTCTTTGGTGGTATTATGGGACCGGTTATGGGTAACTTAAGTCAGGTAAGTTATGCCCTGACAGCTTGTATCGGTGGTATTCTTTGTGTAACAAGTGGATTTGACGTTGGTGGTCTTGCGATTTTTGTAAACTTCTCCAAGCAGTTTAGCCGTCCTGTAAATGAAATTTCTATGCAGGTTAACGTTATTTTCTCTGCATTAGCAGGTGCAGAGCGAGTATTTGATATCATGGACAGTGAAGAAGAAGAGCCAGACAAGGAAGGTGCAGTTGAATTAGAAGATATTAAGGGTAAGATTGTTCTTGAAAATGTAACCTTTGGTTATAACCCAGACAAAGTGATTCTTAAGAATTTATCCCTTTATGCAAAACCGGGACAAAAAATTGCCTTTGTTGGTTCAACAGGAGCAGGTAAGACAACTGTTACGAACCTTTTGAGTCGTTTCTATGATATTCAGGAGGGAACTATCACGGTTGATGATATTCCGATTACAGATATTAAAAGAGACAGCTTAAGAAGTCATATTGCAATGGTTTTACAGGATACACATTTATTTACCGGAACCATTCGTGAAAATATCCGTTATGGACGTCTGGATGCGACAGATGAAGAAGTAGTGGAAGCTGCAAAGATTGCCAATGCCCATTCCTTTATTAAACGTTTAGAACATGGATATGACACGGTATTAGAAGGCGATGGAGCCAACTTAAGTCAGGGACAGAGACAGCTTCTTAATATTGCAAGAGCAGCTATCTCTAAAGCCCCAATGCTTATCCTCGATGAAGCGACAAGCTCTGTTGATACCAGAACAGAACGTCATATCGAGGAAGGTATGGATAAACTGATGAGTGGTCGTACAACTTTTGTAATTGCCCACAGACTTTCAACCGTTCGTAATGCCAATGCAATCATGGTTCTTGAAAATGGTGAAATCATAGAACGTGGAACCCACGAGCAGTTATTAGAATTAAAGGGACGTTATTATGAACTTTATACAGGTATGGCAGAACTTGACTAGTTTCACAATTTGTGAAAATGTGTAATTATAAAATCATAAAAATCAAAGCCCCAGTTATTGACCTTACGTCAAACTGGGGCTATACTATATATATGGGAATAAATTACTAAAAATAGAAAGGGTATGATATAATGGCAGATAACAGAAAAGATTTAATTCATCAGCTTTACGCAGAAGTGGTTGGAGAAACAAAAGAAGGAAAAGAAGACCGCTACATTCGTTCTACAGGAACTTTATATGGGAATCCAGAGCGTTTTGAGAAGGAAAAAGAGGAGAAGATTAAGAAAGCAGAAAAAGAAGATGATCCATGGAGTAAGCTGGATTTAAAACCAACAGATTTTAGATAGTCTGTTTAGCAGGGAGTTGCACTATATAAAAATATAAATCAAGGAAACTTAGGAGGACAACAATCATGGCAAAAATAACAATTAACGCACCAGAGGCACCAGCAGCAGTAGGACCTTACGTACATGCAGTAAAGGCGAATGGCTTTGTATTTACGTCTGGACAGTTAGGCCTTAATCCGGAAGACGGCAGTTTACCAGAGGGTATTGTGGCACAGACAGAACAGAGTCTTAAGAATGTAGGTGCTGTATTAAAGGCTGCAGGTCTTGGATATGAAGACGTTATTAAGACAACTATTTTTGTTGCTGATATGAATGATTTTGCAACTGTAAATGAAATCTATTCTAAGTATTTCACAGGAGAAGCACCAGCACGTTCCTGCGTACAGGCAGCGAAGCTTCCAAAAGGTGGCTTGGTTGAAATTGAAGCAATTGCTGTAGAAAAATAATAGGAACAAAGAAGCAATTAGGCAGGAGATTAGCAATGAAAGCAGATGAGCAGAGTCAAAGTGAAAAGCAGATTATCGATGATGCAAAAAAGCGTGCTGATGCCATTATAAAAGAGGCAGAAGAAGTTGCACGGGTTATTTATGTATCTTCTTTGGAATATGTAGATGACATGCTGGCAGAGGTACAGCTGATTGCTTTGCGTGCAAAAGAGAGCATGCGAATTCAGAATGAAGTAATGATGGAAGAGTTCGATTCACGTATTAACATAGTGGAAGAGCATAAGCAGCAGCTATTAGAGATGCTACAGTCGCTTTCTGAAAATGGACAGCGCCCAATGAAAAAGGCTTCTTATAATATCAAAGTAGACGAGGCATATCTGCCAAGAAAACAGGAATATGCCGTAAGGACAAAAGGAGCTGCCGGAGAAGGGTTAGAAGTTCATAAACCGGCAAAAGCAGCTTATGAAATCAAGATTGCAGATGAATGGAAGGACAGGGTAGAGGCAATGCTGGAAAATTCCGGTGAGCTGATACCGGAAGAACCAGAACCTCCAAAGGTAGAAGTAACGGAGGAAGAGGAAGAAGGATTTAAAGCCAGTGATTTTGATTTAGATGGAGAATATTTCTCTTGGCTTGAGGAGGAGGCTCAAAAGCCATCTGACTCTGTAAAGCAGGGAAAAAAGCATAAAAAGAGATAATGATGAAAATAAAAAGATAGAGTCTCGTCTGACTCTATCTTTTTTGATGAGGCGGTTATTAACCGCCTCTCTATATGTTATGTACAACATAATAATTGAAATAACTATACTTCTGTAGTGGTACTTGTATTAGCAGCTTTCCAAGCTTCGATTTTTTCTCTGGTAGCTTCTAAAGTCTGTTTGCAGATATCTGGGAGTTCATCACCCCAAGTCTTGGTTGCCTGCTCATAACCTTTCTCAATAGCAGCCATCATATCGTCAGCTTTAGAAGGGTCACCGCCTGCCAAAGCGTAAGCAAAGGAGTAAAGTCTTTCAGAAGTCTGTTCTACACCCCAGTATCCGTCTTCGGAAACGTCTTCTTTTGCCTGAGCAATTTCTTCTGCAGAAAGCGTAGCTTCTCCAGTTACAAATTTATTGAAGTTAGCAAAAGTGAAGACTTCACTCTGTTTCCCTAAAGTTCTTTCCACTAAGTCTTTTAACTGTTGTTTTCTCTGTTCGGCTTCCTGTAAGAGACGGTTGATAGTTTCTGTGTCTTTTTTGTAAACCTTTTTAGTGTCCGTGTTACCAGCTTCATATACAGCAGCCTTGTCTTCAGTAGCCTTCGACTCAGTAGCTTTCGCTTCAGATGCTTTCGTATTTGTTGCAGCAGTGTTGGTGTAGTAAGAATTAATAGAATTTAAGTTGTTAATTGTTGTCATAAATAATCTCCTTCCTTGGATATCGTTGCATGAAATAATTAGTATGCAAATCCATGTGGCAGTCAAAACAAAGGACATCCGTTTCACTTACATTTTGACATATCATAAAGTTTCCTATATTATATACATATATATCGGAGAAAAGCAGAAAAAAGTTTAGTAAAAAGGTAAAGGATGTGTGAAAAATGCCTGCAAAAACTACAGTAAAAGTGAAAAATATAGAACTAGGCGTAGGAATTCCTAAAATTTGTGTTTCCGTTACTGGAAATACTTTAGATGAGATAGTACTGCAAGCGGAGGAAATTAAGAATAATCCAGTTGATATTGTTGAGTGGAGAGTGGATTATTTTGAGGATGTATATAGAATAGAGCAAGTGATAGGTGTATTGGAAAAACTCTCAAAGGTATTAAATGATTGTCCCATTCTTTTTACGTTCCGCAGAAAAATAGAAGGAGGAGAAAGGGATATTTCACTGGAAGATTACAAAGTGTTGAATTTAAAGGTAATCGAAAGTGGATTAGCTGACCTTGTGGATGTGGAATTATTTGCTGGGGATGAGAGTGTGTGTGGAATAGTAGAGGCAGCGCATAAAAATGGGGTAAAAGTGGTAATCTCAAACCATGATTTTACCAAGACTCCGGAAAGAGAAGAACTTCTTGTAAGACTTAGAAAAATGCAGGAATTAGGCGGTGATATTCCTAAGATTGCAGTTATGCCTCAAAGCGAAAAAGATGTAATAACATTACTTTCAACTACAGAGGAATTTAACAGAGAATATGCAGACAGACCTTTTATTACCATTTCCATGTCTAAGTTGGGGCTGGTAAGTCGCCTGGCTGGTGGTGCGTTTGGTTCAGCCATGACTTTTGGGGCAGTGGGTAAAGTATCGGCACCAGGACAGATTAGAGCAGAAAAGTTAAAAAATATATTAGAACTATTATAAAATATATTGACTTACCTTTACATTTGTGATAATTTATTTCAAAGGTGAATTTTAAGATATAATCCCGTAAAGTGTATTTTTTTAGCAGTAGGCAGAAGGTGGTAAGTGTATGATGAAGAAATATATGAAAAACATCAATAATAGAGCAGCTGAAACCATGATGAATATTGCTGATTGTAAAATCAATCCCTAATGGAAGAATGTACTGGTTACATTTTTTATTTAGGGATTATTTTTTTGTGTGATGACAATGGAATACTCTGTTATTTGAAATAACAGTAAATGAGCTTAAGGAGGAAATGACATGAAAAGAACAGACATTAAAAAGATTTTAATTATTGGTTCCGGACCAATTGTAATTGGTCAGGCAGCAGAATTTGACTATGCAGGTACACAGGCTTGTCTGGCACTGAAGGAAGAAGGCTATGAGGTAATTCTTTGCAATTCCAATCCTGCAACCATTATGACAGATACTACAGTTGCTGATAAGGTTTATATGGAACCTTTGACTTTAGAGTATGTTGCTAAGATTCTCCGTCATGAACGTCCAGATGCGATTGTTCCGGGAATTGGAGGACAGACAGGTCTTAACCTGGCAATGCAGTTAGAAAAGAAAGGTATCTTAAAAGAGTGTGGAGTAAGATTACTTGGAACCAGCAGTGAAAGTATTGAACGTGCTGAAGATAGAGAACTTTTCAAAGAACTTTGCCAGTCTATTGGAGAACCAACTATTCCTTCTGAAATCACATATAACTTAGAAGAAGCAAAAGAAGCGGCTAAGAGAATTGGTTATCCGGTTGTACTTCGTCCTGCATTTACATTAGGTGGAACAGGTGGCGGTTTTGCTTACAATGAAGAAGAATTGATTGAAGTGGGTATGAATGCATTTAAGCTTTCTCCGGTTCATCAGGTACTCATCGAGAAGAGTGTAAAGGGTTATAAGGAAATCGAATTTGAAGTTATGCGTGACTCCAACGACCATGCAATCACAATCTGTGGTATGGAAAATATTGACCCGGTTGGTGTACATACAGGTGACTCCATGGTAGTAGCACCTATCATGACGCTGAATGACCATGACCTTAAGATGTTAAATGACAGCGCGATTAAGATTATCCGTGAATTAAAGATTGAAGGTGGATGTAACGTACAGTTTGCGTTAAATCCAAACTCCAGTGAATATTTCTTAATTGAAGTAAACCCACGAGTTTCCCGTTCTTCTGCATTAGCTTCTAAGGCATCTGGTTATCCAATTGCCCGTGTTACAGCTAAGATTGCGGTAGGTATGGGATTAGAAGAAATCGAGATTGCAAACACAAACGCAAGCTTTGAACCAAGATTAGATTATGTAGTTGCTAAACTTCCACGCTTCCCATTTGATAAGTTCAGTACAGTATCTAATACTTTAGGAACACAGATGAAAGCAACAGGTGAAGTTATGGGTATCGGTTCTAATCTGGAAGAATGTTTATTAAAATCCGTTCGTTCTTTGGAAATTGGAGCAGTACATTTCCATTTAGCAAAATTTGATGCAATGTCGGAAGACGAATTATTTGCATATATCGAAGAATTTAAAGATGACAACATCTTTGCAATTACAGAATTACTCCGTAAAGGTGTAAGCGTAGAAAGACTTCATGAAGCAACTAAGATTACATCCTTCTTCTTAGAAGCATTTAAGAATATCGTAGATATGGAACAGAAGGTAAAAGAAAATGCAGGCAATTTGGAAGTTCTTTTAGAGGCTAAGAAGATGGGCTTTGGCGATAAGTTCATTTCTAAGCTTTGGAATATGCCAGAAATCGAAGTATATAACCTTCGTAAAGCAAACAAGATGTATCCGGTATACAGAATGGTAGACACTTGCCATACAAATGCATATATTCCATATTTTTATTCTTCTTACACAGGAGAAAATACATCAAGACTTACAGATAAGAAGAAGATTATTGTACTTGGTGCAGGTCCAATCCGTATCGGTCAGGGTGTAGAATTTGACTATTCTACTGTACATGCGGTATCTACAATTAAGAATTCCGGTTATGAAGCGATTATCATCAATAACAATCCGGAAACAGTATCTACTGATTATACAACAGCAGATAAGTTGTACTTTGAACCATTAACACCAGAAGATGTAATGAATATCATTGACTTTGAACAGCCAGAAGGCGTTATTGCATCCTTAGGCGGTCAGACAGCAATTAATCTTGCCCAGCCATTGGTAGACAGAGGTGTTAGAATTATCGGTACAGATTGTGATGCAATTGATCGTGCAGAAAACAGAGACCGATTTGAAAAGATTTTAGAAGAATTACAGATTCCACAGCCAAAAGGAAAAGCTGTAACTAATATTGAAGATGGTATTGCAGCAGCAACAGAAATCGGATATCCTGTATTAGTTCGTCCAAGCTTTGTATTAGGTGGAAGAGCGATGCAGATTGTTGGTAACGAAGAACAGCTTCGCCAGTATCTGAAAACAGCGGTAGAAATCGATGAAGATAAGCCGGTATTGGTAGACCGTTATATTCAGGGTAAAGAAGTTGAAGTAGATGCAATCTGTGATGGCATTGATGTATTTGTACCTGGTATCATGGAATTAGTAGAACGTACAGGGGTTCACAGTGGTGACTCCATCAGCGTATACCCATCCTTCAGTATCTCAGATAAAGTAAAAGGAATTATTCTTCAGTATGCTAAGAAGCTTGGTTTGGGAATTGGCATTGTTGGTCTTTATAATATCCAGTTTATCGTAGACCAGAATGAAGAAGTATATATTATCGAAGTAAACCCACGTTCTTCCAGAACAGTACCTTTCCTTTCTAAGGCAACAGGCTATAGTCTTGCAGATATTGCTACAGAAGTAATTATGGGCAAGAGCCTTAAAGAACAGGGAATCTTTGGTATTTATCCAAATGAAAAGAATCGTTGGTATGTTAAGGCGCCAGTATTCTCCTTCAATAAGATTCGTGGTTTAGATGCTTATCTTTCTCCAGAAATGAAATCTACAGGAGAAGCAATTGGTTACGATGATAAGTTGAATCGTGCTTTATATAAAGCATTACAGGCATCTGGAATGCATTTACAGAATTATGGAACCGTATTTGCTACTATCGCAGATAAGGATAAGGAAGAAGCATTACCATTGATTCGTCGTTTCTATAACCTGGGATTCAACATTGAGGCAACTATTGGAACTGCCAAGTTCTTAAAAGAAAACGGCATCCGTACTCGTGTGTTAAAGAAAATTAGTGATGGCAGTGATGAGATTCCAGAATCCATCCGTCAGGGACACATTGCATATGTAATTAGTACAAAGGATATCGGTGCAATGGGTCAGGAAAATGACGGACACCAGATTCGTAAATGTGCAACAGAAAATAACGTAACTATTTTCACAGCATTAGATACAGTAAGCGTATTATTAGACGTATTAGAAGAAACAACACTTACAATTTCTACAATTGATTCATAAAATACTACACGGAAGAGATTATAGTGTAATTTAAAATAATATGTGATAAAATACTCATGGAATGACGAAAATTGTTCTATGAGTATTTTTATTAGGAGGAAATCCCTCTGTTCGCAAGAGGCTCGCATTTTCCTTCGGAAAACTAGGAGGACTTAAAAATGAGTAAAACATTTGATGAATTAGCACCTTATTTAGAACGTGCAAAGGCTTTTGAAGCAGCTTTAGTATTATTTGAGTGGGATAGTTCTACGCTAGCACCAGAGGAAAGTGGAGAGCATACAGCATCCATTATTGGAGTGCTGGCCGACCAGTATTTCAGAACTATGATTAATGATGAAGTGAGAGCATTATTAAAGAAACTGGAAACAGAAGAGGAACAGAAAGAGTTAAGTGAGTTAGAAAAAGCGATTGTTAAGGAATTAAAGAAATCCTACGAAGAAATGGAAAGTATTCCACCAGAAGAATACAGAGAATACAGCGAATTAAAGGCGAAGGCAAGTAGCGTATGGGAAAAGGCAAGAGAGAATGCCGACTTTAGTGAATTTGAACCTGTTCTTGACAAAATTGTTGCCATGAATAAGAAATTCCTTGGTTATCGTTATGATGAAAAGAAACATGCAAATCCTTATGATGTACTGTTGGAAAGCTTTGAACCAGGATTTACTGTTGAGAAATTAGATAAATTCTTTGGTTTAATTAAAAAAGAATTAGTGCCATTTATCAAAGAAGTGTTGGATAAATCTAAGGATGTAGACAGATCCTATAATTTCTTGTCCTATCCGGTTGATAAGCAGAAGGAATTTTCTAAGTTCCTTGCTGAATATATTGGATTTGATTTCAAGAGAGGGGTTATGGCAGAAAGTGCACACCCATTTACAACCAATCTTCATAACAAGGATGTAAGAATTACAAACCATTATTATGAAAATAACTTGGAAAGTTCTATATTCTCCATTATTCATGAAGGTGGACATGGTATTTATGAAATGCAGGTGGCAGATGAACTGACAACTACAATTGTTGGCGGCGGTGCATCTATGGGTATGCATGAATCCCAGTCCCGTTTCTATGAAAATGTAGTTGGTAGAAGTGAAGCCTTCTGGAAACCGCTTTATGGTAAATTACAGGAAACATATCCAGAACAGCTTGGGAATGTGTCCTTAGAACAGTTTATCAAGGGATGCAATAAATCAGAAGCAGGATTAATCCGTACAGAGGCAGATGAGCTTACCTATTCTCTTCATGTATTGATTCGTTATGAAATCGAGAAAATGCTTTTCAATGATGAAGTTGAAGTAAAAGACCTTCCAAAGGTATGGAATGAAAAATATAAAGAATATCTTGGTGTTACTCCAAAGGATGATGCAGAAGGTGTATTGCAGGATGTTCACTGGTCCGGCGGTATGTTTGGATACTTCCCATCTTACGCACTTGGAAGTGCGGTTGCCGCACAGATTTATTTCTATCTGAGAAAGACAATGGATTTTGAAGAAACTTTGGAAAAAGGTAATATGGAAATCATTAAGAACTTCTTAAAAGAACACATTCACCAGTATGGTAAGACTAAGACAACTAATGAAATGTTAAAGAGAATGACCGGAGAAGAATTTAATCCTGATTATTATATTACGTACCTGAAGGATAAATATACAAAATTATATTTATAAAATTTTTTTCGTTTTTTGAAAGGATTGTTGATTTTCAATCGTATTATAAATGAAGGCGTCTCAAAAGGAAAGAAAATAAAAATACGATTGAAAATGGAGAAATTTAGTATGAGAAGATTTTTGACAGGAATGTTAGTAGCAGCTTTAGTGATTGGAACAGGAACAGTGAGTGCTTCGGCAGCAAAAGCACCTGTTTATGGAAGACATTACGCTGATTTAAATCAAGATGGAATTTGTGATTATTGCGGTGAAGAAGATGGCTGTAATCTGGATATCTGCAATAGAAAAGGACAGTGTTTTGTAGATAAAGACGGAGATGGCATCTGTGATAACTATGCAGAAGGTGGATGCGAGTATAAAAAGCAGAAGGCTTATAAGAAGAGATGTCATGGATTAAGAAAGGGTAATGGCGGATTGCGATGCGGAGCGAAGAAGAAGTAAGTAGAGCGATTGACAGGTATGCCGATACAGTTCGAAGAATCTGTATGGTACATCTAAAAAACTATGCTGATACAGAGGACATATTTCAGAGCGTGTTTCTGAAATATGCCCTTTCTTCTGATACTTTTGAAAATGAACACCATGAAAAAGCATGGATTATCCGGGTGACGGTAAACGCCTGCAAGGACTTAAAAAAAAGCTTTTTCAGAAGTAAAACGGTATCCTTAGAGGAACTTGTCAATGAACCGGCAGTAGTGGAGGAGGAGCAGAGAGAAATATTGGAAATTGTTCTAAGCCTTCCGGAAAAGTATAAGGATATTGTGTATTTGCATTATTACGAAGGATATTCTGCTGTGGAGATTGGGCGGATTCTTGGTAAAAATGTAAATACGATTTACACGCTTTTAAGTCGTGCCAGAAAGATACTGAAAGAAAGACTGGAGGTGGCTGGATATGGACAATAAGATAAAGAATGCGTTGGGGACAGTTCATGCAGAAGAGGAATTAAAACAGAATACAAAGGCATTCTTAAAGGAAAAATTGTATCAGGAGGACAAAAATTTCCAAAAGAACTGGTACATCCAAAGTAAAAGGCTGATGGCAGCGGCAGCCTGTCTGGCAGTATTTTTATTTGGCGGTTATTTCACCTATTTTCAGCCGGTTTCAGCTATTAGTATTGATATCAATCCCTCCATTGAACTTAGTATCAATCGGTTGGATAAGGTGATTTCGGTAAAGGGGTATAATGAGGACGGCATTTGGCTGGCAGATCAGTTAGAAGTTCAGTTTATGGATTATACCGAAGCGGTAGATGCCATTTTAGAAGCTGAAATAGTAGAAGAATATCTGCAAAGAGAAGAACAAATGGAAGTAACGGTTTTAGGAAGTAATGAGGTAAAGAGTCAGGAAATGCTTGCCAGTGTAAATGAGTGTGTGAGAGGACATCAGCATAAAAATGTCCATTGTCATGCAGGCAACAAAGAGAAAGCAAAAGAGGCACATGAACATGGCTTTTCTTTTGGTAAATATCAGAAATTCCTGATTTTACAGGAGTTAGACCCAAGCATTACCTTAGAGGAGGTAAAAGGTCTTACTATGCGTGAAATCAATGAGTGGATTTGGGAATTATCACAGGAGACAGAAGTGGAAGTGACTATTCCAGAAGGGAATGACTCTGGCAATGGCGGAAATAGTGGTAATGATGCTGGAAGCGGACATCGCGAACATGGAAAAGGACATCATTAAAACAGAATGAATAGACATAAAAATACCACCTGAGAAGGTGGTATTTTGCATATAGTCTTATATAAATTTAAATTTCTTCATCATCATAATTGCCTAAGAAGCCTTTTTTCTTAGGTTTATCCCCAAGAAGTCCGGCAATCTGTTCATCAGAAAGCTCATTGCTATTATATTCATCGTCATAGGAATCAATTACTTCCGGTTCACTTTCAAAAGAAGCTAATCGTTCCTTTTCTCGCTTGATATAGTTTTGAATTTTCTCAACAGCAAGTTCGTCCATATCTGCTAATTCCAAAGTGTCACCTAAAGAACAGCGGTAGTATTTCACAACATTACCACTGTACAATGCAACAGACCCGATATTACAGCGTTCTGCATCACGCTTGTAAGGAAGATGGTCATACATGGAAGTATCTTCTATCATGGATAAATCAAATGGTTTTAGCTTCATAGTATACTCTCACTTTCTGAATCATTACATCAATTATACATCGTCCGGACAGATATTACAATGGAAAAGTTTCAGACTTAAGATTCATTTTTAGTATTAATATACTTTTGTATTTCAACTACAACAATTGGTACAAAGGATAAGCCAAATACAAGATACCATTCTGTGAGAGTGAGGCTTTGCACTTTGAAAATGTCAGAGAGAACAGGATGGTTTACGATAAAAAGTTGCAGTATGGTGCAAAAAATAAAGGATAGTGTAAGTCTTACATTATCAAGTATATTGATTTTCAAAAGAGAGCGGCTGCTTCGCATATTGAAAGAATGAAATAACTGAGATAAGGCAAGGACACAAAAGCATAAGGTTCTCCCAAGGGGAAGGCTGGAAGAGGGACTTATCTTATATCCATAGATAAAGGCAGTTAATGAAAGAGCACCAATAAGCAAACCTTCTACCATGATTTTAAAGGCGAGTCCATCGGCAAACATTCCTTTTTCAGGAGAAATAGGAGGTCGGTGCATAATTTCTTTTTCCGGTCTTTCCATACCAAGGGAAATGGCAGGAAGGGAATCTGTTACCAGATTAATCCATAGAAGCTGGACTGCCAAAAGAGGAGATGGCAGCTCCATCAGGATAGAAGCAAAGATGGTAAGAATTTCCCCTATATTACTGGATAAAAGGAAATGCACTGCTTTTTGAATATTATCATAGATGCCGCGTCCTTCTCTGACCGCCTCAATTATGGTAGAAAAATTATCGTCTGTAAGAATCATGTCAGCCGCATTCTTGGCAACATCAGTCCCGGTAATCCCCATGGCACAGCCAATATCAGCAGCCTTGAGGGCAGGTGCATCGTTAACTCCATCTCCTGTCATGGCAACGATATTTCCATTCTTTTGAAAGGCTTTTACAATCCGGACCTTATGTTCTGGTGAAACTCTGGCAAAGACAGAATAGTGGTGGATGCTGTTAAGTAAATCTTCTTCAGACATAGAATCTAATTCCTGACCACTGACTGCCTGGTTGGCATCAGTTAGGATGCCAAGATTTCGTCCAATGGCAGAGGCAGTAGCGATGTGGTCACCGGTAATCATAATAGGTCGGATTCCGGCAAGTTTACAGGTAGCAACTGCCTCCTTGGCTTCTGGTCTTGGAGGATCAATCATACCAAGAAGCCCGACAAAAGTAAGTCCTTTTTCATAGTTACCGGAAAGGGAAGAGGTTTTCTTGGTAGCAACACCAAGAACACGGAGGGCATTGCTTGTCATGGCAAGATTGTAATTAGAAAGTCGTTTTTTATATTCTGCAGTAAGAGGTACTTCTTTTTCATTTATAAGTAGAGAAGTACATTTCGGAAGCAGCATGTCAAAGGCACCTTTAGTAATGACTTCATAGGAGGCACCTACTTTGTGGACAGTAGTCATAAGCTTTCTCGAAGAATCAAATGGAATTTCTTCAATTCGTCGATAAGTCAAATCTAATCGTGCTTTTTGAATGCCTTCCTCTTCAGCAGCAGTAGTGATGGCAACTTCAGTAGGTTCTCCTGTGATTACCATTTGATGTGTTGTGGGATGCTGTTCTTCTGTAGTATTCGTACAACGGGCAGCAAGAGATAAAAGCTTGTGACCAAAGGAAGAGGAGAGAGCCTCCTTGCCATTAGCAGAATAAAGAGTGGTTACGGTCATTTTATTCTGGGTCAGGGTTCCGGTTTTGTCAGAGCAGATGACCGTTGCACTTCCAAGGGTTTCTACAGCAGGAAGTTTGCGGATGATGGAATTTTTCTTTGCCATTCGCTGAACTCCAAGAGAGAGCATAATTGTAACAACGGCAGGAAGCCCTTCCGGGATTGCGGCAACAGCGAGACTTACACTGGTCATAAACATATCAAAGGCAGATCTTCCCTGTGAAAGTCCGAGAAAAAAGATGATGATACAGATACCAAGGGAGAGAAGCCCTAGGAATTGACCAGTTTTTGCCAGACGCTTTTGCAAAGGAGTCTGTACATTTGGTTCCTGTATAATAAGCTTTGCAATCTGCCCGACCTGCGTATTCATTCCAGTTGCTGTAACTACAGCGGTTCCCCTTCCATATGTAACGATACCGGAAGAAGGAACCATATTGATAAGTTCAGCCAGAGGTGAATTTTCTTTTAATAGTGATTCGGCGTCTTTTTTTACTGGTTGGGATTCACCGGTAAGTGAGGATTCGTCTACTTTTAAATTGATGGAGCTAATGAGACGGGCATCGGCAGGAATAAAACAGCCTGTTTCTAAAAAAAGGATATCACCGGGAACAAGCTCTTTGGCAGAAATTGTAGTATGAATTCCATCCCGCAATACAGAAGCAGTTGGCGCAGAAAGTTTTTGCAAAGCTTCCAGAGAATGCTCTGCTTTTGTTTCCTGAAACAGTCCAATCAGTGCATTGGTAATGATAATGGCAAAGATGATGATTGGGTCAATATAATCAGTTTCTCCATTCAGATAGGAGACGAAAAATGAGATAAATGCTGCAAGAATCAGTATAATGATCATAAAGTCAGCAAACTGGTTTAAAAATCGTAGGAATAGGGATTTCTTTTTGGGTGCTTCTAGTTGATTGAATCCGTAAGTTTTTTGGCGTTTGAGAGCATCTTTTGTAGTAAGACCAGTGTCTTTGTTGGTATCCAGAGTGCGAAGTGTATCTTCAATAGAAAGATTATGATAGGTCATGTACATTCTCCTTTCCCTAATCGTCTAAGTATATGCAGAACGAAAAGAAAAAAACACAAATCAGAAATAAGAAGCATAGGTTAAGAATAAAAGGAAATCGTAAAATGTTGTTGAAATTGTGGATTATTTCTGTTTCATTAAGTATAGATGCGTTAGGGATTGGGATGTCTTATCGGTTGAAGGGAGTAAAGATACCGCTGCTGGCAAAAATAATTGTAGGCGTTATGGTAACGGGGGTATCCTGTGTGGCCTTGCTGATTGGAAATAAGATAGTGGAATATTTGCCTGAAAATTTGCTTAAGGTTGTGACGGCAGTCCTTTTAGTAATGATTGGAATGGTATTTATTCGTAAAGGTATGCACAAGGATACAGCTGCGTTTTGTGACATAAATGAATCTGCAACGATTGAGCCATGTGAGGCGATACTTCTTGGAATCGGGCTTTCAATGGATTCTGTTGCTACGGGAATAGCAGTAGTAGCAATAGGAATTCAGCATATACTTCTGCCGATACTGATTGGAGTAAACCATATTTTGTTTTTGGTAATTGGAGAATGTATGGGAGAGAAGACGATGGCTATGGCAGGAAAAAGTCAGAGAATATGCAATATATTTTCGGGTGGACTGTTGGTTATAATAGGTATTCTTCATGGTATTGGATAGGGGCATAGTCCCCTATCTTTTTTTGGAAAATTATGCATAAGAATGTCAATGGAAAAAAGGAAAGTTATCAAGGAAAGGATTGTATATTTTGAAATTTCGTTGTAAAATGTTCTTTGATCAGCTAACTTGGAAGGGGATACGAAAGATGGCAGTAAGAGTTTGTCCTATATGTGATAAGAAAATGAAATTTGCACATTTTTGTACCAATTGCAAAACCTATATCAGGGAACCTATGTATTGGAATCAGTCTTATAATCTCAATGGAGAAGGCAGTGAAAGTACAGTTATTAATCAGTGCGAAAATCATAACCATATTAAGGAAAACGCAACTGGAAAGGTACGTTCCAATTATAACCAGCCAAGTCATAAGAATGCGATGACAAAAGTATTGGGTGAGTATAAGACAGACGGTAGAAGAACCTCCGGTGAGGCAAGAAGGCAGACCCATGGTAAGAAAAATACATTTATGACAATTATACTGATATACATTGCACTGCAGTTTATTATACCAATGATAGCCATGTTTTTTAGTATATTTACAAGATTTTAGATTAGACAGACTGGAGAAGTAGAAATGAAATTATTTTGTGAGAAGCAAAAACGACCTATCGCTATTTTTATGATGGCAGTATTGGTGATGTTAGGGGTATTTAGTCCTCAGAAGGCAGAAACTGTACAGGCTGCACAGAATTATCCATATAAAATTATGGTAAATAAGCAGATGTGTGTGGTAACTGTCTATGAAAAGGATGCAAAGGGTAAGTATACAATTCCGGTAAAAGCGATGCTTTGCTCTCCGGGAGTGGAAACTCCTCTTGGAACTTACAAAACCCCGGCTAAGTATCGTTGGAGACTTTTAATGGATGATGTTTGGGGACAGTACAGCACAAGAATTGTAGGAGGAATTTTGTTTCATTCTGTTTGGTATTATGAGCAGGATCCGTCCACACTTTCTAACGCACAGTTTAACAAATTAGGGACAAGATGTTCCCATGGATGTGTACGTCTTAATGTAGAAGATGCCAAATGGATTTACGACAACTGTCCAATTGGAACAGAAGTTACCATTTACGAATCTGCAGACCCTGGACCACTTGGCAAGCCAGAAGGGATAAAGGTAAGCCAAAGCACCCTCATGGGTTATGACCCAACTGACATCTGGAGTGAAGGAAATCCTTATATTAAGGCAAAGCCGGTTATTAAAGGTGTTAAGAACAAGGTGGTTTCCTATGGTCAGAAGGTGAATCCGGCAGAAGGAGTAACTGCCATAACTTCTACTGGTGAAGATTTTACAAATGGAATTAAGATTTCCATTCAGTATCAGGGAAAGACAGTTAAGAAAATTAAACCAAGAAAGACTGGTCTATACTATGTTACTTATGAAGTAACTGATAAATTAGGTAAAAATAGTAAAACAGAAGCCATTTTTGAAGTTGTGGATGATCAAGTTCCTAAGATTAAAGGTCTTGAGAAGGAAATGTATCTGAATACAGAACTTGACAAAGAAGCTATTGAAGATGGCGTGACAGTAAAATGGCATGGAAAAGAGATTGCCAAAGAAGATCTTTCCATCACATGGGTAGAGCTTCGTCAGAAGGAAACTCTCAAAAAATATAAAGTTACATATTCTTACACAGCAGATAATGGAAAAACAGGAACAATGACTGCAAAGATTATCTGTGATTTGGAAGCGCCTGAATTTATTGGAGTGAAGGATGGAGTTGTTGGAGCAGAAGAAGAATTGACAAGGAAGTTCTTACTGTCTAATGTAATGGCGGTAGACAATACTGGATACATTTTAAATAAGAATGTAGAAGTAATCGTAGAAAAACAGGAGGATGGTATCTTTAAGGTAGTATACAGAACCTCCGATGCTGCGGGTAATATAGCAGAAGCAGAAGCAATCTATGAGGTTGTTCCGGAAGAAACGGATACAGCAGATACAACAGATACGGAAGAACCAGAAGAAGAGATAGTTTAAGATAATGAAGGGCAGCTTAGGCTGCCTTTTGATTTACGTATTCTTGTCTGAAAAATCGAAATATGGCATATTATGGTTGGAAATTGGCAGAGAATATAGTATACTACCTGTATAGTGTAAATTACACAATAAGATAAAAGGAGAGACGGATATGTTAAATTTTGGAAAAGGAAGAGAAACTGACAACTTGATTGATTCCCTTGCAGAATTAAAGAAAACGGATTACTCCAAGAATCCTAAGTTAATGGATATTTACAGACGAGTTTCTAAAGGAAGAGAACAGTTTGAAATAGTAATGGACAAGGATATTCAGGCTGTTATGCAGATTAGTTCGCTGGACTTAGCATTAAGTCACCACACAGACAATATGCTTCGCATTTCAGAAGATGTAGCTGGTGCAACAGAAATTATTAAGGATACAGCAGAAGAGTCTTCCAATGTTGCAGGACAGGTGAATGAACAGCATGAAGATTTAACAAGAACGATTATTCAGGCATCTGAAGATACAGATGAAGTATATAAGAAGATTGAAGAAGGGCAGAAGGAATTGTCTGCAATCCGTGATTTGTCCAGAGAGACTATTAGAGAATCACGTCAGATGCAGAAAGATATGGATACTTTGCTTGAAGTAATTAAGCACATGAACGAAGCAATTTCCGGAATCAATGCAATCTCCTCCCAGACAAACCTGTTAGCATTAAATGCTTCTATTGAAGCTGCCAGGGCAGGAGAAGCAGGAAGAGGTTTTGCGGTTGTAGCGGAAGAAATCCGTCAGTTGGCAGAAGAAACACAGAAAATGACTGCTAATATGGACCAGTTTGTAAAACGTATTCAGGATGCTTCAGAGCAGAGTAGTAAGAGTGTTACACGGACTATCAATGATTTGGGAACAGTAACAGAAAAGATTCAGAATGTATGGGCAATCAATGATGCCAACCAAAGACATGTTGCAAAGGTAAATGATTCCATTAGCTCCCTTGCCGCAGTAAGTGAAGAAATCTCAAGTTCCATGACAGAAATGGAAACACAGACAGTGAACATTAAGGAACAGTGTGCCCATTTAGATATAGATACGAAGGAACTTCGTACTATCAGCAAGAGTTTGAAAGAGGCAGTAAAACCGGTTGTTGCAATCGAAAAAGTTCTTGATGAAGCAGCAAAACAGATGGGAGATATGACAGATGATGCTTTCTTCCGTATGGAATACTCTGAATTTATGAAGTATATGGATACTGCTGTTGCAGCACATAAGGCATGGCTTGGTAATCTGGAAAGAATGGTTACAGAACAGACGATTATTCCATTACAGTTAGATGCTAAGAAATGTGGATTTGGACACTTCTATTACTGTATGACACCAAAGACACCGGAAATCAGAGAAATCTGGATTACGGTAGAAGAAAAACACAAAAAGCTTCATAACTATGGTAATGATGTAAAGAAAGCTATTTTGGATTGTGATTATTCTAAAGCTAAGAAGTATTCCGATGAAGCACATGCATATTCTAAGGAATTGATTGCTGATTTAGAGAAGATGAAAGCAATTGCTAAGAGTAAGAGCAGCAAATACGAAAACTAGACGGATGTTACTTGACAAAGAAGTGCTGATTGAGATAATATGAAATATCGGCGTTGATATTGTTTCTACGAAATAGAATGGTATAGCGGATTTATAACCTCTCCGTCTCTATGGGGAACGCCCGTAGTGATGGAGAGGTTTTCTTTATAAACAAAGGGAAAAGGAGATTTAATTATGGCAGAAGTTTATAATCATAAGGATGTCGAGAAAAAATGGCAGAAGTACTGGGAAGAGAACGAAACTTTCAAGACAGATGTATGGGATTTTAGCAAGCCAAAATATTATGCACTTGATATGTTTCCATATCCATCTGGTGTAGGTCTTCATGCGGGACATCCAGAAGGATACACAGCAACTGATATTATGTCCAGAATGAAACGTATGCAGGGTTACAATGTACTTCATCCAATGGGATATGATTCCTTTGGTCTGCCTGCAGAGCAGTATGCAGTTTCTACAGGTAATCATCCAAATGGATTTACACAGGAGAATATCGGAACATTCTCTAAACAGTTAAAAGAATTAGGCTTTGACTATGACTGGTCTAAAGTAATTGCAACTTCTGATCCATCTTTCTACAAATGGACACAGTGGATT
>CAZRLE010000008.1:0-24749 GCA_964600705.1 uncultured Lachnoclostridium sp.
TATTATACATTATTGCCGTAATCAAAGTATTTAGGTAATTGCCCACCGCAGAAAACCCTAACTGTGAAAGGAACAATTGCTTTTTACAATATGAATGAATAATTCTTAGCAAAAATTCGAGAGAATAGACTTTCTCAGTGAAGTCACAGTTGCAAGAAAAATACTGGTATTGGGGTGGGTGTCGTTCGAAGTCTTAGCCCCACAAATCTAAATATTGTAGCTTTTTTGATAAATATGCCTTACAATGTAGATAACAGGGAAAGTATGTTTTATGTGTAAATAAAAGGAGGCATATTTATGAAAAAGATTTTACAGGCAATTCATCCAGATGATGATATTCATTATAATAAATTAGGTTTGACCAGAAACAAAATTGAATTATGGGAAGATGGTATGCGAACAGATGGAAGTAAGGGGACTTATGAGTGGTGGTATTTTGATTCTCATTATCCTGATGGTACAATACTGGTAATCTTATTCTACTCGAAATCTCCTATTTCAGTAGATGGTCCGATTAAGCCAATGTCTACCATTGAGCTTACTTTGCCAGATGGCAGAAAGTTTTCAGAACAGGTAGATGCTAAGCTGGAAGAAAGCTTTTATAGTAAAGAAAAGTGTGACATTCGTATTGGCAAATGTCATATGGACGGTGATTTGAAGCAATATAATATAGTATTTGAAGGTAAGAATATGTCTGCAAAGGTTAGTCTTACCAATACAGTGCCTGCATGGCGCAGTCAGTGTGGACCAATTTTATTTGGTGATGAAGAGGAATATTATTTTAACTGGCTTCCTGCTACTCCTGAAGGAAAGGCAATTGCAGATGTGACTTATTCAGAAGGTTCCTTACATTTAGAAGGCAGCGGTTATCATGACCATAACTGGGGAAATATTTCCATGTTAAAGTTAATGCATCACTGGTACTGGGGCAGAGCGAAAATCGGTGATTACAAGGTGATTTCTTCATGGATTACTGCAGAAAAGAAATACGGTTATAAAGAATTTGATGTATTTATGTTGGCTAAAGGCAGCGAAATTTTGGGAGATAATACTAACCATACTTTGAAATTTATGCCTCAGGATGAATATATAGATAAACATACAGGCAAGCCTGTTTATAATAAAGTTATTTATGAATATGAAACTCCGGCAGGAGAATATTATCGTATTACTTATAATCGTCGCAGTGATATTTCCTGTACGAATTTTGTTGATTTATTGCCTGGAGTTGTAAAGTTCTTTGCAAAGTTGTCTGGTTTCGAGGGGTCTTATCTTCGATTTGAAGGAAGTGCAACCATTGAAAAATTAGAAAATGGTATGGTTGTTGAGTCTGTAACAGAGGATTCAGCAGTATGGGAGTTAATGTACTTTGGAAAGTCTGGTGCAGATAAAAAGTAAACTGTAACAATAGGAATGATTTTTAGTTTGAGAGGATAATCGAATATGAAATTAGAGGCAAGAAAATTTACATTAAAAGACGGAACAGAGGGTATTTTAAGAAGTGTTGAACCAGAGGATGCAGAAATTATGATTGGTTTTTTAAAAGATGTCTCAGGGGAAACAGAATTTTTACTTCGATATCCGGAAGAATGGAAATTTACAGTAGAGCAGGAACGAGAATTGTTGGAGAATATACAAAACAGTGAAAATCAGATTATGATTACTGCATTTATTGCTGGGGAAGTAGTTGGAAATGCAAGTATTTCTCCAATTGGCTATTGTATGAAATTAAAACACAGAGCCAATTTTGCCATTGCAATCAGAGAAAAATATTGGCATAAAGGCCTTGGAACTCTTTTAATGGAAGAAGCTATGACGGCAGCAAAAGAAGCTGGTTATGAGCAGGTTGAGCTTGGTGTTTATGATGATAACCCAAGAGCAAAAGCGATGTATGAACGATTCGGTTTTGAGGAATGGGGAGTTATGAAAAAGGCATTTAAGCTGAAGGATGGAAGTTATCGGGATGAGATTATGATGGGGAGATATATATAATTTCTAAATGTTATTAATTATAGTATATCTTATTAGTAATAGAGAGGTTAGGTATGAAGAAAATAACGAAAACCCTTCTTGCTGCATGGGTGGTTTTGGTCGCGCTTTTGATGATAAGTACATTTATCTATGTGAATGATTATTACCATAGCGCTGAGGGAAATGAAGTATATTTGGAAAGCACGGAACTTGTGGAAATATCAGAAATCAAGGAAGGACTATTTTTTGATGGCACTGGAACGGAAAAGGCGCTTATTTTCTATCCGGGCGGCAAGGTAGAATATACGGCTTATGCACCGATTGTCAGAGGTCTTGCGGAAAATGGAATTGATTGTTTTCTTGTAAAAATGCCGGGTAATCTGGCTGTGTTTGGTGTAGATAAAGCAGAAGGCATTATGGAACGTTATAAAGGCTATAAGGACTGGTATATGGCAGGGCATTCTTTAGGCGGTGCTATGGCAGCAAGTTATGTGGCAGAGCATTTAGGAGATTTTGCGGGACTGACATTATTAGGAGCGTATACTACTGAAAACTTAATTCCTGAATCAGGGGATAGGGATGAGGTTCGAGAGGATTTCTGGGTAAATGTAATTTATGGGACAGAAGACCATGTAATGAATGCGAACAAACTAGCAGAAAGCTATGAACTGATGCCCCCAAAATCTAATGTCGATGTTTTGACTGGTGGTAATCATGCCCAGTTTGGAAATTACGGCATCCAAAAGGGGGACGGAGCTGCATTTGTGTCACAGGAGGAGCAGTGGAAGTATACCATTGAGGCGATTTTAGAACATATTGCAATGGAAGTTGGGAATAAATAAAATAGGGATAGATGAGAAGTGGTGTTGAGGTATTATTGCCTGACACTATTTCTTTTTAATAAAAGATGTTGACAAATCAACATCTTGGTGATATGATACTTCTCGTATTAAGGTACAAGGAAAAAAGGAGAGGTAGCACGATGATAGAGCGTTTTCAATCATTTGTAACAGGTATTACGATTTGTTATAAGTACGTACAAAGAATTAAAAGTGCTGAAATGACGGAATTTGGTTTAAAGGGAACTCATGTCATGTGTGTATTCTTTTTGTACCACCATCCAGAGGGACTAACGGCAGCGGAGCTTTGTCAATTATGTGCGGAGGATAAGGCGGCTATTTCCAGAACGCTGGCAACCTTGCAGAGCAAAGGATATATCCAGTCTGGTGAAAAGAAGTACCGTGCTAAGATTACGCTGACAGATAGCGGAGTTGTTCTTGCAAAGAAAGTAGACACCGTAATTGAACAGTGGGTTGGTTTTGGCAGTGCCGGATTAGAGGAAGAAGAGCGGGAAATCTTCTATCACACCTTAGAACTGATTTCTGGCAATTTGAAGGAAAAACTTACGAGAAAATAAAAAATGAGTAGAGAAAGAAGGAGTTTATTATGGCAGTTAAATTTATTGTTGATTCAGCAGCAGATATTATTCCAAGTGAGGCAAAGGAGCTTGGTTTGATTCATGTACCATTAAAGGTATTATTTGGTGATGAAGAATTTGCAGATGCGGTAGATATGACGCATAATGATTTTTATGAGAGATTGATAGAAAGTGATACACTTCCTACAACCAGTCAGATTCCACCGGCAGACTTTATGGACGTATTTGAGGAAGTAACAGCTGCAGGAGATACAGCAGTCGTTGTTACAATTTCAAGTAAGCTTTCCGGTACTTACCAGAGTGCTATGATTGCCGCAGAAGATTATGAAGGTAAGGTATTTGTAGTGGACAGTGAAAATGCATGTATTGGTGAAAGAATTCTAGTGCTAAGAGGCTTAGGGCTGGCAGAACAGGGATTGAATGCAGAAGAAATTGCAAATACGTTAGATGAGGAAAAGAAGAAAATTCGTTTGATGGCGTTATTAGATACATTGGAATATCTCAAAAAAGGTGGTCGTATTTCTGCTGCAACAGCATTTGCAGGAAATTTGTTATCCATTAAGCCGGTTATCGGCATTGAAGAAGGTGTGGTTTCACAGCTTGGAAAGGCGAGAGGTTCTAAGCAGGGAAATAATCTTTTAAGAGAATTGATTCATAACTGTGGTGGTATCAATTTTGATAAGCCATATTGTCTTGCTTATAGTGGTTTGTCGGATAAGTTGCTTCAGAAATATATTGAAGACAGTGGTGAACTTTGGAAGGAACAGGCAGAAAAGCTTCCAATTTCTACTGTTGGTTGTGTAATTGGAACCCATGTAGGACCGGGAGCTGTAGCCGTGGCTTTCTTTGAGAAGTAAAATTTCAAAAAACTAACTCTGGAGATAAGGAAATAAAAATTGATTAGAAAAAACAACGAGTGGCATGTTTGGCGTGCCACTCGTTTTAGCTATACCGTATATTTATTTACTAAATCCTGTAAAGATTTTGTATCTTCAAACAGCGTAGCAGAAAGTTCTGCAATTTCGTCGAAATAGTTAGTAAGCAATGTAATATTGCCACTGATTTCGGCGGTGTCTTCGGCAGCCTGTCCACTTGCTTTTGACATCATATCCATAGTTTGTGTCATAGTATCAACGGAACGGAGCATGTCTTTGGATACGCTGGCGATTTCAGTTGTTGTAGCATAGAAGGTATCAGCATCATTGCTGTATTGTTCACCAGTCACAACAGTATCCTGATAGTTCTGAACGACTTCTTCGCTAATGAACTGATAAATCTCACGTAAAGTAATGACTAATTCATCTACAACCTTTAATACAGATTCGTTGACTGTACGAATTTCTTCCACGGAAGAAGCGGAATTGGCGGCAAGTTTTGTGATTTCGGAAGCAACAACAGCGAATCCTCTTCCGGCATCTCCGGCTCTGGCAGCCTCGATAGAAGCGTTAAGAGCAAGAAGATTAGTTTCACTTGCAATATCCATAATGGTATCGGTTAAGGCATTTACCTTATCTACTGCTTTGGCATTTTCAATGGCCTGTTCTAATTTAATCTTGGTATTTTGTGTAATCTGTTTTGCTTTATTCTGTGAAAGAACGGCATTTTCTTTTAAGTTTTCCGCACGATTACGGATGTCATGAGATTCTTCTGCTTTTTCATTTGCAGATTCTGTCATCTGTCGTAAGTTTTCATTGATTTCCATGCTGACAGCAGTGGCTTCCTGAACGGATGAAGCATTTTCTTCCATGTTACCGGAAATATTAGCTGCTTTAGTATTCATTTCATGAACCATTTGTAAGCCGGTTTCTACATTTTCCATAGTAGTCTGCATACCGGAAGAAGTGGTTTCAGAAATAGCAATTACTTCCTTAATCAAGAGACGGAAATTTTCCTGCATTTGATTGAAGTTATCAGCTAAAGCACCAATTTCATCATTGTTCTTGTATTCAATTTTCTGAGTTAAATCACCACTGTTTGCAGCCATTTCTTCCAATTTAGAAAGTACCAGTCTGACAGGGTATACAACTTGTTTTCGAATCGTAAGCATAAGCACCAGATAAGCAATGATGACAATGACCGCAGCAAGAAGAGTAAATTTTTTAATCTGTGTACTACGAGAAGTAAGATTGGCAATGCTTGCTTCGGCATCTTTCGTAGCTGCTTCAACTAAAGTATCAACGGAAGCAGTGAGTGCTTCTGTGCTTTCGTTAAATTGCCTGATTTGGGAACTTCCTGCAGTAGCCCCTTTGCTTAAACAAAGTTCCGCCATGGTAACACCGGAGGAATAGTAATCATCAAACTGAATTTCAATGGATTGAATTATTTCTGTATAAGAAGGATTCAGGGTGACAATCTGGTTTAAAAGTTCGGTTACAACCTGTGCACTAGCTTTAGCATTATCAAATGCAACGGCAGAATTAGAAGAACTTCCGGTACTGGCACTGGTGAGCTGCTGCTGGATTTGCACAATAGAGAACTTTAAATCATCAGCTAACATGATTGTTTCGTAAGAAATATTCTGGGTGTTGCTGATATTGGTCATATTTTCGTTCATAAAAAGATACACGAAAAGCATATAAACAGCCATTAAAAGACCAAGCACAGTTAACGGAGCCATTAATTTTACGCGAATACTAGTTGGTTTTTTCTTTTTCATAAGTAGCCTCCAATCATTTAAGAGGAATTTTCTGTAAAATGCAATTTTAAAATACAGAATTCTGTTAATAATTGTATCACCTTTCGGTGCTTACGTCAATCAAGGCTGGTTCTGAAATTGAGACAAAGTAGAGAGAGAACAAGGGATGTGGAAAGAAATACGATTAAGGGTTGCAACTTGATAATAATGCTTTATAATGGACACAGGAAGATTGGAGTGGAGCAATTAGGAACAGCCATAGGTATAAGGGAGAAAGTGAAGTGAAAAAGATACTGATAGAAGGACTGGGTTGCTAACATGTCCCATGAACTTAGAACTAAGGCAATGTTTATGGTTTCTGTCAATAATAAAAGAGGAGGCGATAGATAATATCGATAAATAGCGTCACTTAGGTGCCATGCTTGACACATAAGATAAAATCAGCTTATTTGAGAGTTGTTTTTATTGCCAATTTTCAAAGAGAGAATTTTAAATAAAGGAGAGGTAACAAATGGAAACAAACAAAAGTACAATGGTAGTAGCAGTAGTAGAAGCAGTGGTAGCAGTCGCAATGTTTTTAGTAGTGAAGGTGATTGCACCGGTTTGTAATGGAATGGTAGAAACAGCAGCAGGCAAACAGGTGCCTATGAGATGTCATTACACAGGTGTAGCAGCAACTTTATTAGCATGCTTACTTTTAGTATGTGCAGTAGCTTGTTTTGTAACAAAACAGAAAGTGGCATGTGGCATTATGGCAGTGGCAATTGCAGTGTGTGGTTTTGCGATTTTAAGTAGTACAGTAGGTACTGGAATTTGTGCAAATACAGATATGGCATGTAATGTAACAGCAGCATACATTAAGTTAGGCTCTACGTTAGCATTAATAACAGGTGCTGTTTCTGTATTCTTAGGAATGAAGGAAGGAAAATAGACTATGGCAAAGGATAAGAAACTGAGTATTCCTGCAATGGCAGTTCAGAACTTAAAGGCAAGAAAGTTTAGAACTGCATTTATGATGTTTTTTGTGGTGTTGATGTCAGCAACGGTATTTTTTAGCACAATTCTGATGAATAACTTAAAGCAGGGAATTGAGAACACTACAGAGAGAATGGGTGCGGATATTATTATTGTACCAAAGGAAGGAACAGAAGATATCAGAGAGTCCTTGTTCTCAGGAAAACCATGTACAGTGTTGTTTGAACAGATGTGGGAAGAGGAAGTCCGCAAATTAGAAGGTGTCGAGAAGGTTTCCGGACAGATGTATATTGCTACATTAGGTTCCTCCTGCTGTGATATTCCGGTTCAGCTGATTGCTTTTGACCCAGAAACAGACTTTGTGGTACAGCCATGGCTTACAGAACAAAATAAGGTGGCCTTAAGTAAAGGACAGGTACTGGTAGGAAATAAGATTGATGCAGAGATAGGTGAAAGTGTTACGTTCTATGAAACACCTTTTGAAGTTGTAGGAAGACTCGAAAGAACCGGAATGGGATATGATGGTTCTGTTTTCATGACATTTGAAACGCTATACGAATTAAAGAATTCAGAAGCAGCAAAGGCAGCACTTCCGGTAGATGAGATGGACAATATGGTTTCCATGCTTATGGTAGATATTGCAGATACTATGGACAAATCTGATTTGGCACTGCTTCGAATTGAAGTAGGTAAAATGGAATCTGAAAATGGCAAGCTCTATGCATGTACAGCAGATGATTTGATGAGTGGAATTGCCACTCAGGTTAAGAAGCTGGCAGGATATGGAAATGTTCTTACATACATTTCGTTAATTTCTACAGCCCTTGCACTGATTAGCATTTTTGTTATTACTATTAACGAACGTAAATATGAATTTGGTGTTTTGTTTGCTCTTGGCGCAAAAAAATCACAGGTTACTAACATAATCTTGTCAGAAGCATTATTGATTAGTGGAATCGGCGGAGTTCTTGGTGTGGTGATTGCGTATTATGTACTTGTAACTTTTAAAAGTGTAATTAGTATCAATTTAGATATTCCATATCTTGATATCAGTATGGGACAGGCAGCTCCGGTTGCAGGTATTTGTATTGTAATTGCCATTGTAACAGGTGTCATTGCAGCTGTATGCTCTGCATACCGTATTGGAAAAGGAGAAGCATACCGATTAATCAGGGAGAGTGAATAGACATGATTAGAGTAGAAAATTTAACCAAGAATTTCGTTCGTAATAAAAAAGATTTCGATGCTGTACATGAAGTGAGCCTTCATGTAAAAAAAGGTGAATTTGCAGCAATCACCGGACATTCTGGAAGTGGTAAGACAACACTTTTTAACATGATTGCAGGACTTATCAATCCAACCTCAGGCAAAATCTATGTGGAAGACCAGGAACTGACTGGAATGAAGGAAGATGAACTGGCAGTGTTCCGTAACAATAATATGGGATATGTATTACAGGGACAGAGTTTATTAAGTAACTTTACAATACTGGATAATATCTGTATGCCTGCTTATCTTTCCGGAGAACAGGAAGAATTTAAGGAAAGAGCGTTGGAATTGTTAGAACAGATTGGACTTGCAGAGTTCGCCAATGAATATCCAAGTACTTTATCCGGGGGTGAAATCAGGCGAGTATCTATTATTCGTGCCATGATCAATAAACCTAAGATAATTTTGGCAGATGAACCAACCAGTAACTTAGACCCGGAAAATTCCCATAAAGTAATGCAGATGTTACAGGATATCAGCAAATCTGGTACAACTGTATTATTAAGTACTCATGAACATGAATATTTAAGCTATGTGGATACTATTTTCAAAATGGAACAAGGGGAAATGAAACAAGTATAAGAAAATAAAAGAGGGTCTTACTATTCAAAATATCAATAGTAAGACTTTTTTTATTGATGGAAGCAATTGGTAAAAAGAGGGGCAGGGTGGTAGACTAGAACTAACCATATCTGACGAATGAGGATGGATAAAAAAACAAAAGGAGTGTATAAAAATGAGCGAAAACAAGACTCCACAGGCACAAGACTTGTCTAAATTGACTCGTCAGCAGTTGCGTGAGTTGGAAGAAAAGGAAAAAACAAAAGGTCAGCTTCTTTTTGACCGCTTTATGGTAATACTGCCTATTATCTGCGGTATCATCGCATGTCTTGAATACATGCTGATTCCGGATAACAGTCCAAACAGTAGTCCGTATACCTATCTTATTTTCTTAATCGTTGCAATCGTTGCATATTTAGTGTATCTGATTTTTGCAAAGGTAAAGAAGACGGGTGGGGATAAGACCGTTATGGACAATCTTCGCTACAGAGCACCATTATTTTCAGCTCTGTTCCTGTTATTTGCATTTTATGATTATCTTACGTTAAAGACAGGCGTGTTAACACAGCCATTTGTTCCTTGTATGAATTATATTATGAATGCAGCAATTTTAGATTATCAGTATTTAATTGAATGTACATTACATACATTACGTTTATTATTCTTAGGATACTTTATTGGTGTGGCACTTGGTCTTGTGACAGGTATTACATGTGGATATTCTGAAAAGGCGCGTTACTGGATTAACCCGGTTATTAAGTTCTTGGGACCAATTCCTACCTCTACATGGATTCCAATTATTATGGTAGTTGCAAGTTCTCTTTTTGGTGGTGCGGTATTTATTATTGCATTAGGTTCCTGGTTTGCGGTAACTGTAGCATCTATGACAGGTATCTCTAACGTAGACAGAGATTACTTTGATGCAGCCAGAACATTAGGTGCAACAGAGAGACAGCTCGTATTCAAGGTAGCGATTCCTCATGCGATGCCATCTATCCTTTCCGGATGTACACAGGCCATGAGTTCTGCTTGTACAGCTATTATGATTGCCGAAATGATGGGTGTTAAGGCTGGTCTTGGCTGGTATATGACATGGTCAAAATCATGGGCAAGTTACGACAAGATGTTTGCAGCATTATTTGTAATCTGCTTTATCTTTACAATCGTTACAAAAGTGTTAGATAGAATCAAACGCCACCTGTTACGTTGGCAGAATGGAGCTGTGAAATAATGGCAGAGAAAAAAATTGTTACATTAAAATTAGATAATGTTTCTAAGAGTTTTGCAAAAGTAGAGAATGATGAAGTAACACATGCGTTAAACGAAGTGAGCATAACAATGCAGAGCGGAGAATTTATCAGTTTAGTAGGACCATCCGGTTGTGGTAAATCAACAATTCTTCGTCTTGTTGCAGGTTTAATTAATCCTACAACAGGTAAAGTACTTATGGATGATAAAGAGGTTCTCAAACCGGCACCGGAAAGAGGTATGGTATTCCAGAAGCCAACTTTATTCCCATGGCTTACTGTATATGATAACATTGCGTTTAGCTTAAAGAGACAGGGGACTTTTAAAGGGAATGAACATAAGGTAGAGCACATGTTAGATGTAACCGGATTACAGGCGTTTCGTAATGACTATCCGGGACAGTTATCCGGTGGTATGGCACAGCGTGTAGCTTTAGTTCGTTCTTTAATTAACGAACCAGACATTTTACTTTTAGACGAGCCTTTAGGTGCGTTAGATGCCTTTACCCGTATGAACATGCAGGATGAAATTCTTAAAATTTGGCATGAAAGAGAGCAGCTTGCCATCATGGTTACCCATGATGTTGATGAAGCGATTTACATGGGTACAAGAGTTATTGTAATGGAAGCAAATCCAGGACGTATTGTTGCAGATATTAAGATTGACGAAGAATTTCCTCGTGACCGTTCTTCAGCAGCGTTCGTTGAATATCGTAATGATATTCTTAACAAGCTTCATTTCGGTGGTAAACATTAATAAGAGTACCACATTATCATTATTATGTTCCGGTAATCAGTAGTGCGATTTACTGATTTTGGATAAAATTTTACTAAAAAAGGAGAAAGTAATCATGAAATTGAAAAAAGTTCTTGCATTAGCACTTGCAGCAACAATGACACTTTCATTAGTTGCATGTGGTGGCGGTTCTTCTGAAGAACAGACAACAACAGAAACAACAACAGAGACAACAGAAACAACAGTAGATGTATCTGATTGTCCAGCAGGCGTAACAGAAGAAGATTGGGCAGCTATGAAAGCTGAACCTGTTTTCGGAACAGAAATCAACTACATGTTCAATGGTGGAGCATGTGTATCTGCTAAATACTTAGCAGAACAGTTAGGTTACTATGAAGAATATGGTATCAATGCAACATATGTACAGGGTGCTTCCGTAGTAGAAGCAGTAGGTACAGGTCAGTGTATGTGGGGAACAGACCACGTTGCTACAATGCTCGTTCCTGTAACAAACGGTGTTAACATGACCTTCGTTGCTGGTGCACACGTTGGATGTAAATCCATCTACGTTCCAGCAGACAGCGATATTCAGACAGTAGAAGATTTAGTAGGCAAGAAGATTGCTATCCATGATGGTTTTGGTAACTCTGACCAGAACATCTGCTACCGTTTATTAGATGAATACGGTGTAGACCCTACAACAGATGTAGAATTCCTTGATATCGCTGACAGTGCTGCAACAGTAGCAGCTATGCAAAATGGCGAAGTTGATGCTTCTATCTTCTCAGACTACTTTGTATTAGCAAATTATCCAGAAGATATGAGAATGATCGTTTCCCTTACATTCAGTCCTGAATTCCAGGATGAACCATGTTGTGTAACAGCTATGAACAATGATTTCATTAAGAACAACCCAGTTCACGCTAAATACGTTGTTAAAGCTATCAAACGTGCAGGAGAATGGGCTCGTCTTAATTCTGAAGACGCTGTACAGTTAATGTACGATACAGATAAGATGACAGGTGAACCAGCTAACCAGCAGAAATTCTGGGATTCTTTATACTTTGGTCTTTCTGATGCGTTCACAAGTCGTGCTCTTGAAGAAATCGCTGATGACTACATCCGTTTAGGAATCATCACAAAACCTGGCATGACAGTAGAAGACGTTATGGCTATGGCTTGGACAGAACTTTGCCCAGATTCAGAAATCGAAGGCTTAACAGTTGGTGACCCAGTTGTTCCAGAAGGCTCTACACTTACTGTAAAACAGAAAGGTGAATAATTTATCCGATTTAGATAAATAAAATAACCGAACCAGTATTGGTGGCTAAGATAAAATTATCCCTTACGCTTTAGGGCGTAAGGGATGTTTTATAATAAAAATTACTCAAAAGAGGAGAAGATAACATGAAGAAAAGATTAGTATCTCTGTTACTTTGTGGAGTTATGGCTCTTTCTCTCGTGGCTTGTGGCGGCGGAGATAAAGCAAGTACAGACAGTACAACAACAGAAAACACAGAAACAACAGAACAGACAACAGAAGGTGAAACAACAGAACTTTCTGAAGAAGAAGCTTGGAAATTAGAACCAGCTTATGGTAAGACAGTACGTTACTGGTTATCCGATGGATGTACATCCGGACCATCTGTAGCTGATGAACTTGGTTACTATGAAGAAGAAGGCTTAACAGCAGAGCCTGTTAAGGGAACAACTTACACAGAAGCTCTTGGTACAGGTCAGGCAGAAGTAGCAGTAGGACACATCGCTACTATGTTAGTACCTTCAACAAACAATGTAGACCTTACATTCGTAGGTGGTGCTCACGTTGGATGTAAATCTCTTTACGTTTTAGCAGACAGCCCATACCAGACAACAGCAGACTTAAAGGGTACATCTGTTTCCGTACCTAATGGTATTGGTGCAAGTGATTACAACATCACAGCATGTCTCTTTGATTCTGACGGAATCGACCCATTAACAGAAGTTGACTTAATGCAGGTAGAAACAAGTGCTTGTATCGAAGCAATGAAGAGAGGAGAAATCTCCGCAGCACTTCTTTCTGATACATTTGCATACGGCTTAGTTAAAGATGGTACATTAAGATGTGTACGTTCTTTATTAAACGAAGACTGGTCTCAGAGACCATGTTGCGTAATCGCTATGAACGCTACATTTGTTAAAGAAAACCCAATCACAGCTAAGAAGATTGCTACAGCAGTTAAGAAAGCTCACATCTGGATGAATAATAACCCAGAAGAAGCTACACAGTTATTAATCGATATGGGATTAAACAGCGAAAATCTTGAAATGAACACAATGCTTAACTCTGCTATTCACTTTGGTTTAACAGATGATTTCTCAGAAGCTGGTTTACGTTACATTGCTGAACGTTACATCAAACTTGGTATCATCACATCTATGAGTGATGTAGAAGAAGTAATGGCTAAAGCTTGGACACCAATCGCTCCAGAAATCGATGCTGAATGTGATATGACACTCAATGCATATGACCCTAACAGTGCAGCTGAGTAATTGGCGAAAGAATTAGAAAAGCACATAATATAAAAGTATAAAAGAATTCCTCCCTCGATATCGAGAGAGGAATTCTTTTTGCTTTTATAAATAATTATATATGAGTGAGATAATTATTTGATTATTATTTAACTACTGCATTTCCGCCGCCTAACCAGCCGCTTCCACCTTCAGCACCCATACCACCGGAAAGGTTGTAAGCTTCGTATCCTAACAAACGAAGGATAGCAACTGTCTGAGAAGCAGTCTGTCCAGAATAGCACTGAACGATAACAGGTTTATCTTTTGGAATGTTATCAAAGCCTGCTGGCATAGCGCTTGGGAATGGAACATTGATGTCAGCACCAGGAATGTGTCCATTTGCATGGTCTTCTGCACTTCTGATATCAACAACTCTGTATGTATCATCACCAGCTTTGATTAAATCAGCTAATTTGCTAACTGCAAAGTTGAAGTTTCCGCCTTCGCTTGCTGCAGCGTCTGTATAGTATTTTGTGATAGCAGCTTTGATGTCAGCATTTACTGGATATGTTTTACCAGAAAGTGTATTTACAGTTGTTTCGATATAAGCTTCAATGCCTTCAGCTTTAGAAATACTGTTATTCCAACCACCCTGGATGTTGTAAGCATCTTTACCAGCTACTGCTAATAACGCAACTGTCTGAGAAGCAGTCTGTCCAGAGAAGCAGTTAAGATATACAGGGATATCATCTGGAATTAATTCTAAGTTTTCAGCGATTTTAGCATAAGGGATATTAACAGCACCCTTTAAGTGTCCAGCTTCGTAGCTGGCAGCATCACGGATGTCGATGATGAGGATTTTAGCATTTTCATCAATTAATTTAGTGACATCAGCAACCTGTTTTTTGCGGTCTGTGTAGTTGGCAAAATAATCTTTAGCTGCTTTAGTAACTACAGTTTCTGTAACTACTGCATTTCCGCCGCCTAACCAGCCGCTTCCACCTTCAGCACCCATACCACCGGAAAGGTTGTAAGCTTCGTATCCTAACAAACGAAGGATAGCAACTGTCTGAGAAGCAGTCTGTCCAGAATAGCACTGAACGATAACAGGTTTATCTTTTGGAATGTTATCAAAGCCTGCTGGCATAGCGCTTGGGAATGGAACATTGATGTCAGCACCAGGAATGTGTCCATTTGCATGGTCTTCTGCACTTCTGATATCAACAACTCTGTATGTATCATCACCAGCTTTGATTAAATCAGCTAATTTGCTAACTGCAAAGTTGAAGTTTCCGCCTTCGCTTGCTGCAGCGTCTGTATAGTATTTTGTGATAGCAGCTTTGATGTCAGCATTTACTGGATATGTTTTACCAGAAAGTGTATTTACAGTTGTTTCGATATAAGCTTCAATGCCTTCAGCTTTAGAAATACTGTTATTCCAACCACCCTGGATGTTGTAAGCATCTTTACCAGCTACTGCTAATAACGCAACTGTCTGAGAAGCAGTCTGTCCAGAGAAGCAGTTAAGATATACAGGGATATCATCTGGAATTAATTCTAAGTTTTCAGCGATTTTAGCATAAGGGATATTAACAGCACCCTTTAAGTGACCGGCTTCATAGCTGGCAGCATCACGGATGTCGATGATGAGGATATTAGCGTTTTCATCGATTAATTTTGTAACATCAGCAACCTGTTTCTTACGGTCTGTGTAGTTAGCAAAGTAATCCTTAGCAGCTTTTGTAACTACATTATCTTTTACTGTTACAGGAACTTCTACTGTCTGCTTTGTACCAGCGTTCTTAAATGTAGCTGTTACAACTGCTTTACCTGTGCTAACACCAGTTACTTTTACTAACTGTTTTTTGGCTTTTACTTTAGCTGTTGCTACATTTGTGTCAGAAGAAACCGCTTTTTTAAGCTTCCACTCAGTATTTTTCACTTTGAGTTTCTTTGTCTGTCCTACTTTAACGTTAACTTTTGCCTTGTTAAATGCAGGTGCTTCTGATGCTTTGGCAGCAGGAACGCTTACAGAAGTAACGGTTACTACTAAAGCAAGTCCGAGTGCCAATTTCTTTAAAAATTTGTTGTTCATGATACCCTTTCCTTTCGTATATAAAGTTTTATAGTACCAGTATTTAACCCCAATTTACATGTTAATATAAGGTGCCATACTTAATTATACGTTCTAATTATAGGTGATTACCAATTCAAAAAATGTATAGCAACACTGTCTGCTATTGAAAAAAAGTATAATAAAAAGAATCAGAATTCAGATTATTAGCACTTTTTTATTGTACTCTCAAACTTATCTGTGCTATACTGTAATATAAGAGTAATTATGCCTAAAAATAGGACAATGGTGGTGATACTTTGTTAAAGGAAAGTAAGATAAAAGTCATGACTTATCTGGCAAAAGAAGAAAAAAGCGAGCATAGTGAAGACTTTCGTATTATGAATTATTATAAATATGATTATATTCGCTATAATCTGATTAAGAACTTTTTGAGTGTATCAGTTGGATATATGATTCTGTTGGGGTTGGTAGCCCTTTATAAGGCAGAGTATCTGATTGCCAACCTGGTGTCTTTGGATTATAAGGCGATAGTAATATTGGTAGTAGGTGGCTATCTGTTACTTTTAATTGGGTATTCTGTGTTTACAGTATTAACGTGTGCTGCTCGTTATGAAAAGTCCAAAGCACATGTAAACAGGTTTTATAAAATCCTTGAAGTATTACGAAAGTTCTACGACAAAGAATCGGAAACAAAGCAGGGGGATGTTTGGAATGACTAATTTACTGGTGCTGAAAGAGCAATTAAAAGAAGTATATGCCCGTTATGGGAATTATATAAAGCCGGTTGGTAAGTTTTTGGCAGCCGTTATCGTTTTCCAGATTATCAATATGAGAATAGGATTTAACCCAAAACTTTCCAGTCTTTCGGTGGTACTTATATTGGCGGCTGCGTGTGCACTTTTACCTACAGGAGCGATTACAGTACTGGCAGGGCTGCTGGCGGTTGGACAGGTGTTTGCAGTTTCGAAGATAATGGCATTGGTGGTAGTTCTGATATATATTGTGATGTATTGTCTTTCTGTCAGATACACAAGTACTATGGTAAATGCAGTGTTGGCGATACCGATTCTGTATGTACTGAAGATACCTTATGTGGTACCTGTCTGGCTTGGATTGATTGCAGGTCCTGCGGCCATACTTCCTACGGCATGTGGAGTTGTTACGTATTATCTTTTCTCTGCGGTAAGGAAGAGTGCAGCAACTACCATTGGAACAAGTGTGGAAGACAACCTTAGTTTGTACAAGCTGTTAATCGATAATGCACTTGCCAATTATGAAATGTTATTTTTCGTTGTGCTTTTTGCAGTGGCATTACTGGTAACTTATGTGATTCGAAAGAGTGACAGAGATTATGCTTTTGAAACAGCTAATGCAGCAGGAAGCATAGTTTGTGCGTTAGGTGTTTTAGTTGGCAAATTAGTATTTGATATTTCCGGTAATACTATTGTGCTTTTGCTTGGAAGTATTATTTCTGGTTTGATTGTATTTGCAATCTGGCATCTTCGTATGTTGCTTGATTATAGCGCAACAGAGCATTTACAGTTTGAAGATGATGACTATTATTATTATGTGAAAGCGGTGCCAAAGATTAAGATAACTGCACCGAAGAAGAATGTAAAACGGATTAATCCTCAGAAGACTACCACAGAGGTGGGAACGCAAGAGGATCACACAGAGAATCCAGATAGGATATAAGGAGGCACTATGAGCGGAATAATGAACTTTATTGATAAATATCTTACGATATTTTCAATACCGAAGATGACTTTAATCGATGTATTGGAGATATTGATTATTGCATTTTGCCTCTACCATATCATTATATGGGTAAAGAGCACAAGAGCATGGCAGCTTGCAAAGGGTGTTATTGTACTGGTGGGCTTTTTCCTGATGGCAATTGTACTGGATATGACAGCCATTCAGTGGATTTTGGAGAATTCCATTAACGTATTGATTACAGCAGCCGTTATTGTATTCCATCCGGAAATTCGTAAAGCCCTAGAGCAGCTTGGAAGAAAGAATTTCATTTCTAGTCTGATTTCTTTTGAAGATACCAAAGATAAGAATGAACGATTCTCAGATAAGACAATTTCAGAAATTGTTCGTGCTGTTTTTGAAATGGCAAAGGTAAAGACAGGTGCTTTAATTGTAATCGAAAAGGATGTATCACTGACAGAGTATGAGAGAACCGGAATCACATTGGATTCTATTATCAGCAGCCAGTTATTGATTAATATTTTTGAGCATAATACACCACTGCATGATGGTGCCATCATCGTAAGAGGCAATCGTGTTGCTGCTGCAACCTGCTATCTTCCATTGTCTGATAACATGGGACTTAGTAAGGAACTTGGAACCAGACATCGTGCAGCTGTTGGTATCAGCGAAGTGAGTGATAGTATTACAATTATTGTGTCAGAAGAAACGGGTAAGGTATCTGTTGCATCTGAAAGTTCATTGATTCGTGGTGTGGATGGGGATTTCTTAAAGAATTATCTTACAAAAGCCCAGAGTAAGAAAAAGAACGACACCAAGAAAATTAAGTTATGGAGGGGAAGAAAGCGGAATGAAAGAGAATTTGACGAAAAATTGGACAAATAATCTGGGGATGAAGCTGATTTCACTTCCTCTGGCATTTGTAATCTGGATTATCATTATCAATATAGATGACCCGACTATTTCGCGTAATTTCCCTAATGTGGCAATCGAATTACAGAATCCGGATGCCCTTGATACATTAGGTAAGGTATACGAGATAGCGGAAGGTAATACAGTAACGGTAACGGTGACCGGAAGAAGAAGTATTGTGGATAAGGTTCGCAGTAGTGATTTGAAGGTAACTGCTGATTTGAAGCAGATGTCAGCTTTTAATAGGATTGATGTGGAAGTGAGCTGTGAGAAGTTTTCTTATACAGATTTGAGTTATTCTACAAAGCCTAAGATGCTGACAGTATCCTTAGAAGATAAGATTACAAAGCAGTTTAAGGTAAATATTGAGACAACAGGTGCAGTGGATGAGAACTTTTATGTAGGTTCGCTGGAAGCAAATCCTAAGATGATTGAAGTTTCCGGAGCCCAGTCTGTTGTGGAGAGAATATCGGATGTACGAGTTGTCGTTCCGTTGAATGAGGAAGCAGATGATTTCAAGCATAGCAAGCTTGTACCAAAGGCTTACGATGCAAATGGAAAAGAAATCGATTCTTCCAGATTGGAGTTTAGTGATACTTCGATTACGGTAAAGGTAGATGTACAGAATACAAAGGTTATTCCAATTGAGGTAACAACAGTAGGTACTCCAGTTGCAGGTTACGGCATATTTGCAACGAATTATGACCCAAGTCAGATTAAAGTGACTGGTACAGAGGAAGCGTTAAAGCAGATTAAGTCCGTTCCAATTGAAGTAGATGTGACAAATGCAAGAAGCACCATCGAAAAAGAAATTGTATTAACTCCATATCTGCCACAGGGTGTGACCATAGTTGGCACCACAAACTCTATTGCAGTAAAGGTTACAATTCAGCAGTTAGTTGCAGAGAAAATGACATTTACTGCGGAGAATATAGCAGCAATAAATCTGCCGGAAGGACTTGAATATGCTTTCACAGACCCAGAACATGTATACGAAGTTACAGTAATGGGTATTCAGTCAGAGCTGGAAACATTGCTTCCACAGGAACTTGGTGCTTATATAGATTTGTCTGGTCTTACAGAAGGAAATCATACAATTTCCATTCAGTTTGAACCAATCGATGGATTTGTTGTGACAAGCAATCCAACTGTTTCTATTGATTTATTTGCGGAAAGTGATAATATAGAGAATAATGATTCTGGAACTTCCTCTGTACCAGATGATAATCATGGTAATGTCAATAATACAGACACAGAGGAATCTGATGAGGAAGGGACAGAATAGGAAGAGTAACAAGGAGGAAAAACCTCTGCTCGCATGGGGTAATCTCTGCAAGCAGAGAGCATTTTCCTTCGGAAAACAAGGAGGAAAAACCTCTGCTCGCAGGGGGCTCGCATTTTCCTTCGGAAAACAAGGAGGTTTGGATATGCTAAACTATCAAAGATATAGAAGAAACCCGGTTGTATATTATCCGGATAGACAGTGGCCGGGTAAAGAGATTGAGAAAGCACCAATCTGGTGCAGTGTAGACTTACGTGACGGCAATCAGGCATTGATTGAGCCAATGGTTGTAGCTGAGAAAATTGAGTTTTTCAATCTGTTAGTGAAGTTAGGGTTTAAGGAAATTGAGGTAGGCTTTCCATCCGCATCTCAGATAGAATATGACTTTTTAAGACAGTTAGTTGAGAGAAATCTGATTCCGGAAGATGTAAGCATTCAGGTACTGGTACAGTGCAGAGAACATCTGATTGACCGTACTTTTGAAGCGTTGGAAGGGGTTAAGAATTCAGTTGTACACATTTATAATTCTACGTCTACTTTGCAGCGAGATGTTGTATTTGGCAAGAGTAAAGAAGAAATCAAGCAGATTGCTATTGAAGGTACCCGCATGGTAAAGGAAAGGGTGAAGGATTTCAAAGGAAATGTGACTTTAGAATATTCCCCGGAAAGTTTTACAGGAACAGAGCTTGATTATGCTTTGGAAGTATGTGAAGCAGTGTTGGAAGAATGGGGTGCTTCTAAGGATAATAAAGTAATTATTAATCTGCCTGCCACCGTAGAAATGAATACTCCTAACGTATATGCTGACCAGGTAGAATGGATGCACAGAAACTTTAAGAATAGAGAAGCGGTTATTTTAAGTATTCACCCTCACAATGACAGAGGATGCGGTGTGGCAGCTTCAGAACTGGCGCTATTAGCAGGTTGTGATCGTGTAGAAGGCACTTTATTTGGCAATGGAGAGAGAACTGGTAACGTGGATATCCTGAATATTGCTTATAACATGTTCTCACAGGGTATCAATCCAGAGCTTAACATTGAAAATATTAGTGAAATTATTGAAGTATATGAAAGATGTACCAAGATTCCAGTGCATGTTCGTCATCCATATGCTGGAAAGCTTGTATTTACAGCATTTTCCGGTTCCCATCAGGATGCAATCAATAAGGGGATTCATGCCATGCAGGAAAGAAATCAGGAATGGTGGGAAGTGCCATACCTTCCAATTGACCCTGCAGACGTAGGAAGAAAATACGAGCCAATTGTTCGTATTAACAGTCAGTCTGGAAAAGGTGGCGTAGCCTTTATTATGGACACTTACTTTGGATTCCGACTTCCAAAAGGTATGCATAAAGAATTTGCTGATATTATTCAGAAGATTTCCGAAGTACAGGGCGAGGTGGCTCCGGATCAGATTATGGAAGAATTCCAGAAGTCTTACATCGAAGCCAAAGAACCACTTCACTTTAGAAAATGCAGAATTGATGAAACAGGTGAAGAAGGCGCTGAAAATACCCATGTTACACTGGTATACACAGATAACGGTGTAGAAAAATCCTTCGAAGCATTTGGTAATGGTCCAATTGATGCGGTTCAGAGAGGTCTTGAGGAGGCACTTGGTATGGAAATCCGCGTACTGGATTACTCCGAACACGCACTTCGCGCAGGTTCCAGTGCTCAGGCGGCAGCCTATATCCATCTGTTAAATGTAGAAACCAACGAAGAAACTTATGGTGTAGGTATCAGCTCTAACATCACAAGAGCATCTATCAGAGGTATCTTCAGTGCGGTAAACCGCATTCGGACAAACAAATAAAGACATTAAAATGAAACCCTGCCAGTATTCTCATAAGGAAGTATGGCAGGGTAAAATAATAGAATGGGAGAAAAGATATGGAACAGATTAGTACAAAGATTAAGAATAAAAAATTATTTTTATTAGATATTGATGGAACTATTTCCTTCGACAGTACCTTATTTGATGGAAGTATGGATTTCTTACAGCAGGTAAATGCAAATGGTGGTAAATACGTATTCATCACAAACAATTCCACAAAAAGTATTGCCGATTACATTACAAAGTTTGAAAAATGGGAAATTCCAGTGGATGAGACAAGCTTCTTAACAGCATCTTATGCAACAGCCTTATACTTAAAGGAAAATTACGCAGAGGATTTATTATTCGTTCTTGGAACAGAATCCTTTATTAAAGAGCTCAGAAGCTTTGGATTAAATGTGACAGAAGAATTAGAAGAAGGAATTAAGGCAGCAGTAGTAGGCTTTGATAACGAATTAAACTATGAAAAACTCACTAAAATCTGTGAATTATTACAGACAAAAGAAGTAGATTACCTTGCAACCAACCCAGACTTAGTATGTCCGGTAGGTTTTGGATTCGTGCCAGACTGCGGTGCAATCTGTGGAATGATTGAGACAGCAGTAAAACGTCAGCCCAAATATATCGGTAAGCCAAACCCGGTAATTGTCGAAATGGCAATGAAAAACAACGGATATAACCCAGAAGATGTATTAGTAATCGGAGACCGTCTTTATACCGATATCGCCTGTGGTATTAACGCAGGAGTAGATACCGCTGTAGTATTTACAGGAGAAGCACAGATGGGAGATTTAAAAGATACCGAATTTGTGCCAACATATTATTGCGATAATATTAGAAATATTTATGATTGTATAAAATAAAAAATGAAGTACTATGAATAAATGACGAATTTTGTTTGTTACAAGATTCGTCATTTTTAATAAAAATGAAAATAAAAATTGTTAATTATTACAATAGAATCTTGTGATAAAAAGATTGAATTTAGTGTTTCCCTTGCAACCTAACGAACTATAACTAAAACTTATGCTCTGCTTTTTGGCTTTTATTGCGAGGCACTTCCGTCGACAAGCTTGCACTTTCGTGCCTCGAGTAGCCAAAAATCATCGATTAGATTAACATATTGATGTCTTTCTACAATTTGGCAAATAACATAAATAAAGTAAAAGCATTACTTTTGGGTGACTTGCAGAGGGGGGCTCTTCGTCCGAAGTGTAGTTCGACACCCTACAATTTATTTCTGCCGTATAGTATATTTTTCTGCCAAATACACGGGCCTATATGTCATCTTAGCCTTTCGTAAGCCTTCTTGCCCCAAATCATCCTCACGGTTTACAAATTCCGCTTCTGGAAATTCGTGAATTAAAAACTGCTGGTTAATATAGTTATACAGACCACGGATTTCTGGGTTTGCCTTTTCAATGTGAATATAGGCATATTTGGTGTTAGGGTTATAACAGCCGATAGAATAGGCCTCTAGCTTGCCATCTACATAGACACCACCAATTTTAGAATCAAGAAGAAAGCAGTTTTCAAAAATGCGGAAAACGCCTTTTTCCTCACTGGTAATAAAGTTGGAGTCGTCTGATATGCTACGGTCATCCAGCCATCGAAGATGAAAATCTTTAATTTCTTCAGTGCTTGCACAGGAAAGACTGCGGTATTCAAATCTACCATCATAATCCTTCAAAAAAGCATTCAAATGATTACGTTTCTTAACATAGTCTTTTCCTGTCAAAGACTTTAACTTTTCAGCATCATAAACATAATCAAAAGAATCTCTGTCTTCTTCTATTGTAAATTTTTCTATAAAACGCTCCGACTGCATCATAGTCTCTATGAAATTCTTATCACATAAGTGCATATTCAAAGGAATCCCAAGTGCATGATTAAAATAGTCCTTGATTTCCCAAAAAGCAGCTTCTATATCTTCCTGCTTGCAATAAGGCATCATGGCCGCAGAATGACCATGAATATTTACAAGAAAGAACAAGTAATTGTCCTTTTGTATATAGTTCGTGTCATAAAAATCAGCCCAGATAAACTGATTCAAAAACTGTCCTTCACTAATGTAGATAGGGCGTAGAGTTGCATATTCTTTTATAATCCCCTGGCTATAAGGGGTAATATGTTTAGATACTGTATTCATCTATTACCTTCTTTCTTTATAATTGAGAATACTTTATGGTGAACTACTATAAGAATGAAAATTTCATACCCAAAAAGTAGATATAGGAATTAATATAGGGTATGCATATAAAGAAATGTTTGACAACTTATGGAAAAAAGACAGGATAAATCGTTGAATGCTCTCGTGAAAACGACTTATGGTTTATCTGGCTTTTTGGAATGGTAAGTTGTGTATTTCTAATATACATACCCTGTATGGATTTCTTCATAAATGAAAATATGGAATTTTCATTCTGTTGTAATAGTTTATTTAGTTCCTGTATTTCGTTTTGCGCGCATACGCATTGTTGGGTCCAGAATTTTCTTTCGAAGACGAAGACTTTCCGGTGTGATTTCCAATAACTCGTCTGTGTCGATGTATTCCAAAGACTGCTCTAAGCTTAAAATTCTTGGTGGTGTCAGCTTAAGCGCATCATCAGAACCTGAAGCACGAGTGTTAGTAAGCTGTTTACGTTTACATACGTTTACTTCGATATCATCAGTCTTTCCATTTTGACCAACAATCATACCACCATAAACTTTCTGACCAGGTCCTACGAATAAAGTACCACGTTCCTGTGCATTGAATAAGCCGTAAGTGATAGTTTCACCAGATTCAAATGCAATTAAAGAACCCTGTTTACGGTACTGGATATCCCCCTTATATGGTGCATATTCTTCAAAAATAGTATTCAGGATTCCATTTCCCTTTGTATCTGTCATGAATTCTCCACGGTAACCGATTAAGCCACGGGATGGAATTAAGAACTCAAGACGAGTGTAACCGCCGGAGATTGGAGACATACCCTGTAATTCTCCCTTTCTCTGACTTAATTTTTCAATAACACTTCCGGCAAATTCATCCGGAACGTCAACATAAGCACGTTCCATTGGTTCTAATTTATGTTCTCTTTCGTCATAATGATAAAGAACCTCAGCCTTACTTACTGCAAATTCATAACCTTCACGGCGCATATTTTCAATGAGTACGGAAAGGTGAAGTTCACCACGACCGGAAACCTTGAAGCAGTCTGCACTGTCTGTTTCTTCTACACGAAGACTTACATCTGTATTTAATTCGCGGAAGAGACGGTCACGAAGATGTCTGGAAGTAATGTATTTACCTTCCTGTCCGGCAAGAGGAGAGTCATTTACAAGAAAATCCATGGAAATGGTTGGCTCTGAAATCTTCTGGAAAGGAATTGGTTCTGGATTGTTAGGAGAACAGATGGTATCACCAATGTGAATATCTGCAATACCAGAAATAGCAACAATAGCACCAATGGTTGCTTCATTTACTTCTACCTTCTTTAATCCGTCAAATTCATAAAGTTTGCTGATTTTAACCTTTTTAAATTTGTCAGGTTCATGTTCGTTTACAAGAACAACATCCTGATTTACCTTAATGCTGCCATTGTCAACCTTACCAAC
>CAZRLE010000009.1:0-23417 GCA_964600705.1 uncultured Lachnoclostridium sp.
AGCTTCCGGAAGGATTTGCTGGTTTAATCTATGCAAGAAGCGGTCTGGCTTCCAAAAAGGGTCTGGCACCTGCTAATAAAGTAGGAGTAGTTGATGCAGATTACAGAGGAGAGATTATGGTGGCACTTCATAACCATTCCAATGTGGCAGCTACAGTGGAGCCGGGTGAGAGAATTGCACAGATGGTAATAGCACCATTTTTAAAGGCAGAATACAATGTGGTAGAAGAATTAAGTGATACAGTAAGAGGTGCTGGTGGTTTTGGATCTACGGGGACAAAGTAATGAAAAAATGGTTGGATAGTTTGCGGTATGGAAATGAACAGACGAAGTCATATATTATTGTAATTACAGTATTATCAGTATTAACAATTATATTTGGAATATTATGTGTGATTAATCTGTCCTGGGGATTTGGGATTCTTTGTGTAGTAACAGGCGTAATAGACGGAATTATCTTGCAAAACATCACTTTTGAAGATGAGACTTTACTGTTGAAAAGAAAGGCATACAGTGAACAGGAAAGGGAAGAACGTAAGGCACAGAAAAAGGAAAAAAAGCATGGTAAAGAACAACGAATGAATGAAGAGGAGCTGGATTCAGAGGAGGAAATGGAATCAGAAGACAGTATTATAGGTCTGGAGGATTCCAAAAAGAAAAAACGTAAAAGGGTAGCAGAAGGTGGAGAGGAAGAAATTATCGTAGATATGGAAGAGAGCGAGGAGGAAGACAATCCATACAAGAATTACACCAAGGAAAAAGTTAAGGCTTTGCTTTACAAATACAAAGTGAAGGAAGAGCATAGAAGGGTAATTGTTGATTTTTGTGCGCCATTTCGTATCAAGCAGTGTCCGGCCTATGTGTGGAGGGATAAAAAAAATCTTTGTTTCCTTTTACTGGAGGAAGAACCAAGAAAAATTGAGATTCCATTAAGTAATATCGATGGCATCCGTTGTGAAAGAGGAGCAGTTGCTAAGAGTTCTTTGGAATATGAGGAATTTAAAAATCATTCCTTTATAGGAAGTGTGTTTTTAAGTTATCTGCCAACCTATTATGAAAAGATGAAGAATCAAAAGAGAATGCTTTGCAAAAATCTTTATGTGATTCATCCGGAGTTGAAGGTTACCAATACGTCAGCCAGAAATCTGTTTGATATATTGGAGACAGACTTTATTTTAGAAGATGCTGTTATGACCTCCAGTAAGTTTGATGGCTATTTTAAGATGGCGTATAAGTCCAATGTATTGCTGCGTGACCGCGTGATTACTGCGGAGGAATATAAGAACAAAATCCGTATTTTGCTTACCTCCATTTCACAGGGAGAGATGTCAGAGAGAGGTTTTATTGAACTGGTTAATCAGTTGGAAGAATACAAGCTGATAACAGAAGAATATGCCAAGTATTATAGAGAAGAAGGACTTGCGAAGAACAGATAGAGATATCGAAAGGGATTGGCAGGTCCTTTTTTAATCGATTCAAAGAGAGAGTGGCGTGTTATGCATCGGTAAAGAAGAGTGTGAATTTGTTGATTAAAATATAATAATCAGACAATAAATACAATTATAAAAATAATAACAGATAAAATGAAAAAAATTCAAAAATAGTATTGACAAATTAAAAAGCAGCAGTTATAATAAAGCCATAAACAAACAACAAAAGAGAAACACAAAAATAAGAAGAGGAGGCGATACCAATGGACGTAACAGCAGAGTATCTCCTTAGAAAGAAAAGAGTTAAATTCCAATAACACTTCTGAAATCAGAAGATTAACTCCAAAAAGGAAATACGGTAACAAATTATTACAATAAAATAGAACGTAGGATAGTTCTTTAAAGGAAAAGATGTCAATCTTGGAACGGATAAGTTAGTAGATCGAAGATAATTGATTGAAAATAAAATGAGAAGGTAAGACGATTCGAACTTAATTTAATAATCAAACATTTATATAGATGTATTGAAAATAAACGAAAGTAAGAGGACAGACCGATGTACTGATAAGTTTTAACAATTATAAAAGAGATACATTACTATAGATGGAACATAAAGAAATACGACGAAAGTAAGAGGTATGGTCCAACAAAAACTTAAGCTTGACATAAAAACGAAACTAAGAAAGTGGAGGTACAGACCACCAAAACCTTAAGTTGAAAAATCAAAACGATACTGAGTAAAGGAAGGTACAGACCACCAGAAACGTAAATTAAAAATCAAAACGATACTAACGAAAGTAAGAGGTATGGTCCAACAAAAACTTAAGTTAAAACCCAAAAACAAAATTAAGAAAGAAAAGGTATAAACCAATGGATATGATGGAAATCATAAATTAGGAGCATCTGTTGAAAGAGTAGAACAACAGGTGCTTTTTAATTTGCGCGGAAGGCACAAGCTAAGCAGAAATGCTTGCATTTCTATTTGGCGCCGCCCGCGAATCTGAGAAACTCGCAGAGCGTGTTTCTCATGATTTGTGGAAGTAAAACTATGGATAGTGTCTTGACAATTCCTTTGTATCTGCATTAAAATGTATAAAATACAATTAGCGGATACAGGAGGATGAAGTATGGACCAGAAAGCAATTGAAGCTGCAAAAGAGCAGTTTGGTAAATTATTAGAAAAGCAGTTAAAAAGAGTAGAAGACATGAAGAGTCAGGGCGATTTTGTTGATTACAGCAAGTTGGATAAAATCGTAATTGGTGTATGTGGTGGTGACGGAATCGGACCTGCGATTACAGGACAGGCTCAGAGAGTATTAGAATACTTATTAAAGGGCGAAGTAGAAAAAGGAAGAGTAGAATTTCGTGTGATTGATGGTCTTACTATCGAAAGACGTGCAGCTGAAATGAAAGCAATTCCAGATGATGTTTTAGCAGAATTAAAGGCTTGTGATGTTATCTTAAAGGGACCTACAACAACTCCTAGAAAAGGCGACGAATGGCCAAATGTAGAATCTGCAAACGTAGCAATGAGAAAAGAATTAGACTTATTTGCCAACGTTCGTCCTGTAAGAATTCCAGAACAAGGAATCGACTGGACTTTCTATAGAGAAAATACAGAAGGCGGTTATGCAGCAGGTAAAGAAGGTATTCATGTAACAGAAGATTTGGGAATTGATTTTACAATTGCAACAAGTCAGGGATGCGACAGAATTATCCGTGCTGCGTTTGAGTACGCAAAGGCAAATGGAAAGACAAGAGTAACAGCAGTTACAAAGGCAAATATCATCAAGACAACAGATGGTAAGTTTTTAGAATTTTTCTATAACATTGCAAAAGAATATCCGGGAATCCAGGCAGATGACTGGTATATCGATATTATGACAGCGAAGTTAGTAGATGAAAACAGAAGAAAAGACTTCCAGGTTATGGTACTTCCTAACCTATATGGTGATATTATTACAGATGAAGCAGCTGAATTCCAGGGTGGTGTAGGAACAGCAGGAAGTGCAAACCTTGGTAAGAAATATTCTATGTTTGAAGCCATTCATGGTTCGGCACCTCGTATGGTAAAAGAGGGTAGAGATATTTATGCTGACCCATGTAGTGTAATTCGTGCAGGTGCTATGCTTCTTTCACATATCGGATATCAGGCAGAAGCAGACAAGCTTTATAAAGCATTGGATATCTGTACTGTAACAGAAAAGAAATTAGTTATGACAGGTCGTAGTGATGGAGCTACTGGTGAGGAATTTGCTAACTACTTAATGGAAACTATGGAAAATCTGTAAGATAAGAATCCATTGAATAGTGGATAGTATACAACATATAAAGTAAAAATAAGAGCTGGCAGAGGTTAATCTGCCAGCTCTTCCCATAATATCATAAGCTCTTCAAGACGTTCTTCGATTGCCTTTTTCTCATTATTCAGTTCCATAAGCTTTGGAACATCTGTAAAAATTTCTTCTTTGGTAAGCAATTCATCGATTTCTTCGTTACGTGCTTCCAATTTACTGATTTCATCTTCACATTTCTTTAAATCATTCTGTTTTTTACGGAGCTTTGCTTTTTCTTCTTTTTGCTGTTGCCAGTCTAATTTGTTCTCAGAAGACTCGGAAGAAGTATTGCCGGAGGCAGCTGCCCAAGGAGTATTCTTTGTAGTGCTGTTTACAGGAGAAGAAAGATTTGCAGCACTTTCCACATCCTTTTTCTTTTCCAGATAGTAATCATAATTACCAATATAATTTAAAAGCTGGTTGTTCGTTAAATCCAGAATACGTGTTGCTGTTTTGTTGATAAAATAACGGTCATGAGACACGTAAAGTACAGTTCCGGTGTAGTGACGAATGGCATTTTCTAAGATTTCTTTGGAGGTAATATCAAGGTGGTTAGTCGGTTCGTCAAGGATTAAGAAGTTTGCTTCAGAAAGCATAAGCTTTGCAAGGGAAACACGACCTCTTTCGCCACCGCTTAAATCTTTGATTCGTTTAAAGACATCATCACCTGTAAATAAAAAGGCTGCCAAAACATTACGGATTGCAGTGTTATCCATATCAGGGTAAGTATCCTGTAATTCATCAAATAAAGTTTTGTCCATATTGAGTACCTGATGTTCCTGGTCATAATAGCCAATATGTACTTTGGTACCCAACTTGATTTCGCCACTGTCAGCCGGAATTAAATCATTTAATATCTTCAGGATGGTAGTTTTTCCGGTTCCGTTGTCACCGATGATGGCGACTTTTTCTTCCCGCTTAATTTCAAAATTAAGATTGGAGAACAGGTGGTTTGCTCCAAAGGACTTGCTAAGGTCAGTAACAGAAAGTACATCATTACCGCTGGTTACACAAGGCTCTAATTGGAAATGCATCTCCGCCTCATGGGTAATTGGTTTATCTAAAACTTCGATTTTATTTAACATCTTTTCGCGGCTTTCAGCGCGTTTGATAGATTTTTCGCGGTTAAAGGAACGAAGCTTAGTAATAACTTCTTCGTGGTGCTTGATAACTTTTTGCTGGTTGTAATACTGTTTTATGGCTGTCTCACGAAGCTGTGCTTTTTTTTCTGCATAGGCAGAATAGTTGCCGGAATACACCTGACATTTTCCATGGTCGATATCAATTACCTTGGATACGATTTTGTCAAGGAAGTAACGATCATGGGCAACAATTACAACAGCACCTTTATAATTTAATAAAAAGGTTTCCAACCATGCGATAGAGTTTAAGTCTAAGTGGTTAGTCGGCTCGTCCAAAAGGATGATATCCGGTGTGGAAAGTAACAGTTTTCCAAGTGCAACGCGGGTTTTCTGACCACCGGAAAGTGTGCTTGTCTTACGGTTAAAATCTTCTTCGGTAAAACCAAGACCTTTTAATACTCCGGTAATTTCGCTTTCACAGGCATAGCCATTTTCCATTTCGAAACGATGGTTAAGACGGCTGTACGTAGCAAGCATCTGCTCTAATTCTTCGTCTTTCGCAGACTTCATATCTAATTCCAACTGTCGAATCTGTTCCTGCAAGGCAAGGACATCCTTTTTGACTTCTAACATTTCTTCGTAAATGGTACGGTCAGAGGAAAGCTCCTGATGCTGGGCAAGATATCCTAAAGTAGTGTCCTTTGCACGAATCACTTCACCTTCATCAGCAGAAAGTTCACCAATCATAATCTTTAAAAGGGTGGATTTGCCAGCGCCATTATTGCCTACGATGGCAGCTTTTTCACGCTCATTTATGTGGAAAGAGACATTTGAGAATATCTCGTCTGTTCCAAATGCTTTTTTGATTCCGTTACATGATAATATCATAAAAACCTCATTAAGTTCGTAAGTGTTTGAATAGTTACAAAAATAGAAGTTCGGCATATATCGTGCCAAACTGCAACAATAATTATAATGATTATTTCATGGAGTGTCAAATAATATTGTAGTATAATAGGTATTATAAATACATAGGAGAAATCTAGTGAATTCAAGGACGCCTGGGGGAATTATATTGACATAAATTTAACATTTCATTATAATAGAATATAATGGTTTAAAAGTGATAGAAACGGAGGCACTTGAGATGAGCAAAAAAGAGATTTCAATGGCTGTCATTAGACGTTTGCCAAGATATTACAGATATCTGGGTGAATTGCTTGAGCATGATGTAGTACGTATTTCTTCTAAGGAATTAAGTGAGAAGATGAATGTGACTGCTTCACAGATTCGCCAGGATTTGAATAACTTTGGTGGGTTTGGTCAGCAGGGATATGGATATAATGTAGAATATTTATATACAGAGATTGGTAAGATATTAGGACTCGACAGAACACAGAATGTAATTATTATTGGTGCAGGTAATTTGGGACAGGCACTTGTCAACTACAGCGGTCTTAATAAAAGAGGCTTTGTGGTAAAAGGGCTTTTTGATATAAATCCCGTTTTAAAGGGTGTTAAAATCAAGAACCAGCCAATTCGTATGATGGATGAGTTAGAAGAATTTTTGGCAGATAATAAGATAGATATTGCAGCAATTACAATACCAAAGAGTCAGGCACCTGCGGTAGCACAGGATTTGGTGTGTATGGGAGTGAAAGCAATCTGGAATTTCTCTTCTACAGACTTAAATTTGCCAGACGGCGTAGTTTCAGAAAACATGCATATGACAGAAAGTTTGATGCAGCTTTCTTACCGCTTAAAGGTAAAATTGGAAGAGGAAGAAGCAGAGAAAGAAGAAGAGTAGGTTAAAGTTTGGGTTTACAAAAGTAAGGTGATTGGATGGGCTGGAAGAAAAAAGAAGTTCCTTCAGAAGATATAGAAATCAGACGTATTATCAGGAATAGCAATGTGCCAATTTTGACATTGGACAGTCGATGGCATGACTTGTTTCCGGATTTTAGAAAGACGAACCGTATCAAGGAATTGGAGCGTCATATTAATGAACTCCTGAAAAAGCAGGGGAAAATGACAGATGACCGGAAAGAAATGAAGAAGCTGAAACAGCGTTTGATGGAAGAAATTATATTTAATATCAGCGAGGAAGGCGGCGAAAAAGGTCGTCTGAAACAAAAAAAACAGGAAAAGAGCCAGAAGCTGATTCTTGAGATTAATCAAAAGCTGGAAGAGTGTGATGAAGAATTAGATGCTCTTCCGGAGAAGTTAAAGAGAGCCAATGAAGAATTGCTAATAGAGAGCCTTCGTGTCTGGAATGAAGAAATGGACGATAATAATGAGCAGATAGAAGCAATCAATGCATGGATTATAGATGCAAGAGAAAAGCTTAAGGAGAATATTCTTCGTAAACAGGATATGGAAGAGAGAAATACAGCCATGTATTCCTATATGCATAATTTACTTGGCGCAAAGCTGATGGAACAGGTCGATTTAAGACGAGATAAATAGGAGATGGCAGCTTGATTATTGGAATTGGAAATGACATGATTGAGATTGACAGAGTAGTAAAGGCATGTGAAAAGGAAGCTTTTTTGCGTAAGTGTTATACCGTAAAAGAGCAGGAATTGATTATGCAGGATGTTAAAAAGGCGGCAGATAACTTTGCGGTAAAGGAAGCTGTTGCTAAGATGTTTGGTACCGGTTTTCGGGAAATTGTTCCAATTGAGATAGAATGCCTGAGAGATGAATTAGGAAAACCTTATGTAAATATATATGGCAGAACATTGGAAATAGGACAGGAAAAGGGACTTAAGACCATTCATGTATCCATTTCCAATACAAAGAAGTATGCCAGTGCCTTTGTAGTTGGGGAGGACTAAGATAATACAATGAAAAAATTAGCAGATGCCGGTCAAATGAAGCAGATTGATGGATATTCCATAGATGAAATAGGGATTCCATCTCTTGTTTTGATGGAAAAAGCGGCACTTTCGGTAGCCTTAGAGATTAAAAAAGAGCTCTTAGGACACGATGAATCGGATAATAGAATACTTGCAGTCTGTGGCGTTGGCAACAACGGCGGAGATGGTGTGGCAGCTCTGCGTATCCTGAAGGAATGGGGATATGAAGGGGCTGTTTTGCTTGTTGGGGATGAAAATAGAGCAAGCGAGCAGATGAGGGTACAGCTTTCTATTGCAAGAAAGCTTTCCATACCGGTTATTCCTTATGAAAAAATAGAGAATAACCATTTATTCTATCAGGAATATACTATTATAATAGACGCTGTTTTTGGAATTGGTTTATCCAAAGAGGTAGGTGGCAGTTACAGACAGGTGATAGAAGAAGTGAATGAACGTCGCGTATTGACAGGAAAGTCAAAGTCTTGTAAGGTTTACGCAGTGGATATTCCATCGGGAATTCATGCTTCTAACGGAAAAGTGATGGGCTGTGCCATAAAAGCAGATGTAACGATTACGTTTGGGGTGAATAAGTTAGGGATTGTATTGTATCCGGGCTGTGATTATGCGGGAGAAGTGGTTGTAGCAGATATTGGTTTTCCATTAGTTTCGGTGGAAAAGGCTGATATTAGTACATTTACTTATGAAAAAGAGGATATTAGAAAGCTTTTGCCGGTTAGAAAGAAGGACTCTAATAAGGGAACCTATGGTAAGGTTTTGGTAATTGGAGGTTCCGAAAATATGGCAGGAGCCTGCTATTTTGCTGCAAGGGCAGCTTATACAATGGGAGCAGGTCTTGTTAAGGTAATGACAGAAAAGTCAAACAGGGTCATTATACAAACACTTTTACCGGAAGCCTTGCTTTCTACGTACGAAGAGAGTACAATGCTAGAAGAAAAGGAGTCAATCCTAAGAGAATTAGAGTGGGCAACAACTATTGTACTTGGACCAGGACTTGGAAAGAAGTCAGCAGCTTTAACTTTGACGGACTGGGTACTGGAATATGTGAAGGTTCCAGTTGTGATAGATGCAGACGGATTGAACTTAATTGCAGAAAATGGAGGACTGGAGCGGGTACTTCATAAAGAAAATGTGATTATCACACCACATTTGAAAGAGATGGAGCGCCTGACAAAGGATTCAGTCTCTACAATAAAAGAGGATATTGTTTCTTATGCAAGGGAAAAAATGTCAGCGGCGAAGGCTGTGTTAGTGTTAAAGGACAGCCGTACGGTAGTGACAGATGGAAGAAATGTGTATGTCAACCTTTCCGGGAATAATGGAATGGCAAAAGGAGGTTCCGGTGATATTTTAACCGGAATTATAGCTGGGCTTCTTGCACAGAAGACAGACCAGTTCCTTGCAGCTAGTCTTGGTGTATATCTTCATGGCTTAGCAGGAGATAATGTGGTAGAAGAAACAAGTCAATATTCTGTTTTGGCGGGAGACTTTATCTGGGGATTAAAAAAGGAGTTACAAAGAAATGAGAGATTATTATCGGATTCATGCAGAGATTAATCTGGATAACATCTGTGAGAATATAAAGAGAACAAGAAAAATAATTAATAAAGATACCAAAATAATGGGAATTATCAAGGCTGATGGTTATGGACATGGAGCAGTTCCCATTGCAAAGGTACTGGATTCCTTGGTAGATGCTTATGGTATTTCCATCGTGGAGGAAGGAATTGAGCTTAGAGAGGCTGGGATTACAAAGCCGATTCTGATTTTGGGCTATGCACCTGAGCAGATGTATGATGTGATGATTCAATATGACATAATGCCTACTGTATGTGATTACGCCATGGCAGAGAAAATATCAAAAAGGGCAGTTGAACGTGATAAAAACATAAAGATTCACATTAAGATTGATACAGGAATGAGCCGTATTGGTTTCAGACCAGGCGAAGACAGCGTAAAGACAATTATAGAGATAAGTAAGCTTCCAAATCTTTTGATTGATGGTATATTCAGTCATTTTGCCAGAGCAGATGAAGAGGATAAGACTTTTAGCAGGGAACAGCTTTCAAAATTTATGGAGATGGCAGCGGCTATTGAAGGGGCAGGAATCGCCCTTCCTGTGAAGCATATGTCTAATAGTGCAGGAATTATTGAACTTCCGGAAGCTAATCTTAACATGGTGAGATGTGGAATTGCTACGTATGGTTTATATCCTGCGGAAAGTGTGAATAAGGACAGACTTCCGCTGAAACCTGCCATGTCCCTATATGCTTATGTGACAATGGTAAAAGAGTTAGAGGAAGGAGTACCTGTAGGTTATGGTGGTACTTATGTTACGACCAGAAGAACGAAGGTGGCAACAATTCCGGCAGGTTATGGAGATGGATATCCAAGAGCACTTTCCAATCAGGGACGGGTAATTATTCATGGGCAGTATGCACCAATTATTGGAAGAGTGTGTATGGATCAGTTTATGGTGGATGTCACAGAAATTGAAGATGTTAAGACAGGTGACAGAGCAGTTTTAGTCGGTAGGGAGGGTGATAAAGCCATTACTCTTGAGGAAATAGGTAACATGTCTTCTTCCTTTAATTATGAAGCAGCATGCGATGTTGGGAAACGTGTTCCAAGAGTATATATTTACCATGGTAAGAAAGCAGGAACCTGCGATTATTATAATACGGCGAAAGAAGCCTTTACTTTGGAATTTTAGGATGAATATATCCTGGAATTTCAGGTAATACTCTCACAAAAGGATTGTAATAGTAACATAATTATCCGTAGATGGAGAGTGAAAACAGTGATTATTAAAAGAGGCGACATATTTTATGCAGATTTAAGACCGGTAGTTGGGTCAGAACAGGGCGGTGTAAGACCAGTACTGATTATTCAGAATGACATGGGAAATCGTCATAGCCCTACTGTAATCTGTGCAGCAATTACTTCCAAGATGAATAAGGCGAAGCTGCCTACCCATGTGGAGATTGATGCGAGTCGTTATCAGTTAGTAAAGGATTCGGTTATCTTATTAGAACAGGTGAGAACAATAGATAAATCCCGTTTAAGAGAACGGGTATGTCATCTGGATGATGAGATTTTAGAAAGAATTGATAAGGCATTACTCATTAGTCTGGCTTTATCATAGAAACTTATACATAAGAAAAGGAGAATGAAAAATGGCAGACCCCTTGTGGCGCTTAGTGATTGTATTTTTATTGATTATTACAGAAGGTTTTGTAACCTATATGGAAAGTGGTTTACAAAAAGCCAATGAAAGCTTTTTTGAGAAAAAAGCAGAGGAAGAAGCTGCTAAGAAAGCAGAGGATAAAAGAGCAGAACTTGTGCTTAAGCTGTTGGAAAAGGAGTATGGGTACATAAATGCAGCTCAGCTGGTAAGAACTACCATTAATCTTATTATTGGTGCAATTTATTCCGCAGGTGTACTTTCCTATACAAAGGTGGCAGGGACAATTGTATTGATTCTTGTTGTTATGTTTTTTGGTTTTGTGATACCGGGAAGATTAGCAGGTAGAAATCCAGATAAGGTTGCATATAGAACCAGCGGTATTATGAATGTGGTGATTCAGATTTGCAGACCATTTATTGCAATTTTAGATGGAGCAATGACTGTTGTATTGATGATTTTGCAGATTAAGCCAGAGGAACTTGAAGATAATGTGACAGAAGAAGAAATCATTTCTATTGTAAACGAAGGATTTGAACAGGGTGTATTAGAAGACAACGAAGTGGAAATGATTTCTAATATTATTGAATTTGGTGAAAAGCTGGCACGTGATGTTATGACCCACCGTAAGAAAGTAGTAGCTGTAAATTGTGAAATGACTATCGAGGAAGCATTGAAATTTATGTTAGACGAGAGTTATTCGCGTTTTCCCCTTTATGAAGAGGAAAAAGATAATATTGTGGGAGTCATTCACCTAAAGGACGTGACGCAGTATTATGTTGCGGGACGTAATCTGGATGCGCCATTAAAGAGCCTTGCAAGAGAGCCTTATTTTGTACCGGATACACAGGATTTGGATGTGTTATTCGAGAATATGCAGAGTAAGAAAATACAGATGGCAATCGTCGTGGATGAATATGGTCAGATGGCAGGTGTAGTTGCCATGGAAGATATTCTGGAAGAGATTGTTGGTAATATCTTTGATGAATACGATGTGGATGAAAGAACAATCATTAAGCTGGGTAATGGAAGATATATTATAAAAGGTCTTGCAGCTATTGAAGATATTGAGGATGAGCTTGGCATTGAAGTGGAAATGGATGACTTTGAAACTTTGAATGGATTTTTGGTATACCTTTTAGGTCATTTGCCTTCAGACAAGGAAAAATCAGTGATTACTTATGGCGGTTATCGTTTCCATATTTTAGATGCGAAGAATAATATGATTCGTACAGTAAAGGCAGTAAAAGAGACACAGCAGATATCAGAGGAAGAGAATAGAAAAGAAAGATAAAAAGAGAAGAGGCTGTACAGAAAATGTACAGCCTCTTCCTGGTAATATAGTTTACCAAAGCGTATAATAGGGTGGGAGTTGAAAGTACAATTCGTACTTTCATATCGTAGTATAGACCTAAAATGTGTTTATTATGTGTTTTATTTGTAAAAAAATATAATAAAATATAAAATCTTTATAAAGTGAAAGGATAAAAGCATGAAGATTACAGTACTGACAGTTGGGAAAATAAAAGAAAAATATTTTAATGATGGAATTGCAGAGTATTCCAAGCGATTAAGCCGTTATTGCAAATTGGAAATAGTAGAAGTGGCAGATGAGAAAACACCAGATAATGCAAGTGAAACAGAAGAACTGCAGATAAAAGAAAAAGAAGGCGACCGTTTATTAAGATATATCAAGGATGATGCTTATGTCATTGCACTTGCCATCGAAGGAAAGCAGTTAGATTCCGTAGAGCTTTCCCAGAAAATCGAAAAGCTTGGAATAGATGGAACCAGTCATATCATTTTTGTAATTGGCGGTTCATTAGGTTTGGATCAGCGAATCTTAAAAAGAGCAGATTTTAAACTTAGCTTTTCGAAAATGACATTTCCACACCAAATGATGCGAATGATTCTGTTAGAACAGATATACAGGGGATATCGTATTATGAAAAATGAACCATATCATAAGTAAATGCAGTTATTATGGTGAATAATATCACAAATAGGTCCATAAGCATAGGAGTAGAGTGCCATAAGTCCTATGAAATAAATGGCTTGGTAGAATGTGCTGAAAATAACAGGTAAGTTTTGGTGAAAATTATACTTGTTTACCAAGAAGGGATGTGCTATCATATATTCCCCATGGTGTTATTAACTATAGGCATAAATAATAGGAGGCTAGAAAAATGAGAAAAAGTGGGAAAAAATTATTAGCTGCGATGCTGGCATTATCCATGGTTGTTCCAGGAGTTGCTCCAGCAGGTGTAGCACAGGCTGCCACTGAAGAGAAACAGATTCAGATTTTGGCAACAAGCGACCTTCATGGTAAATTTGTAGGTTGGGATTATGCAACAAACGAGGCAAGCACAGGAGGAAGTTTGGCTCAGGTTGCAACAATTATCAAGGAAAGAAGAAATGACAACACAATCGTACTCGATGTTGGTGATACAATCGAAAGTAACTCTTCCAGTCTTTTCTTCGATGAAGAAGTACATCCAATGATGGCAGGTTTTAACCTTTTAGATTTTGACTTATGGGTTGCAGGTAACCATGAATTTAACTATGGTGTTGACACATTATTAAAAGTTGCAAAACAGTTCGAAGGTGAAATGCTTTGCGGTAACGTATATGACAAGAGTACAGGTAAAGAAATCGGTAAAGACTATGTAATCATTGAAAAAGATGGTGTTAAAGTAGCGATTATCGGTTATGTTACTCCAAATATCACTCGTTGGGATGCTGAAAAATTAGTTGATTACGATGTAGTAGACCCAGCAAAAGAAATGAAAGCAACACTTGAAGAAGTAGAAAAAGAAGCAGATGTTATCGTAGCTGCATTACATATGATGGAAGAAGCAGAATTTGGAGTAGATGGTTCTGGAGCAGATTATTTTGCTGAAAACTTCCCTCAGATTGACGTTCTTATCGCAGCACACGGGCATACACTTGTGAATAAAGAAGTGAATGGTGTTCTTGTAGTTGAAAACCAGAATGCAGGACAGACTTTAGCGGATATTGATATTACAGTAAAAGCGGATGGAAAAGGCGGCTACGATGTAGTGAGCGCAACAGCTGAAATGGTATCTGCAAAAGGTGTTGCAGAAGATAAAGATTTTGCAGAAGCATTAGAAAAATACAATGTAAGAGCAAAAGAAGATGCTGAGACAATAGTTGGTGAATTAAAAGGCGGAGACTTAGTTCCGGCAACAGAAATCGCTGGAATTACTCAGTCAAGAATTCAGGAAACAGCTATGATTAATTTAATTAATCAGGTACAGATGTATTACGCAGACGCAGATGTATCTGCAGCTGCAGCATTTAGTGATACAGCTAACATGAAGGAAGGTCCTATTAAGAAATCTGACAATACATTAATCTACAAGTACGATAATACATTATATCGTCTTGAAATGACTGGTAAACAGTTAAAACAGTACATGGAATGGTCAGCTAAATTCTATAACCAGTATGAAGATGGTGACTTAACAATTTCCTTCAATCCATCTATGGCTGGTTATCTTTACGATATGTTTGGTGGTGTTAAATACGAAGTAAACATCGCTAAAGAACCTGGTAACAGAATTGAAAACCTTACACATATGGACGGAACACCAGTTAAAGACGACGATGTATTTGTAGTTGCAGTTAATAACTATCGTGCAAACTCTCAGTTATTATCTTACTCTGGTGGTGTATTCAGCGAAGAAAATGGCGATGAACTTCCAAAATTATTAGAAAAAGACGTACATGCCGGTAAAGCAGTTCGTGATATGATTGGTGAATGGATTACAGAAAAGAACGGTGGAGTAATTACACCGGAAGTTGTTAATAACTGGAAGATTACAGGTAATAACTGGAATACAAAACTTCACAAAAAAGTTGCTAAACTTGTAAACAAAGGTAAGCTTACAATTGCTAACTGGAATTCAGTAACACTTACAGTAGACGATTTAGAAGGCTATGTAGACGTTGCTAAGATTAAAGTAAAAGCAAACGGCGGCGAAGCTGATGCTAAATATGTATACGCAATTGAAGGCAAGAAATTAGGCAATGCACTTCCAACAGTAACAAGAGAAGGTTATGAGTTCAAAGGCTGGTATACAAAGAAAAAAGGCGGAACTGAAGTGACAGCTAAGACACTTGCTACAGATGGTAAGATTGTTGCAAGATGGGAAAAAATTAACTAATTCATAAAGGCTAAATATGACGTAACATAAAAATGGAGATGCGGATGCATCTCCATTTTTATGTGTATAGCTTATAAATATCGGATTTTAAAAGTGGAATCTTCTTCGTACACTGTTGCGAAGTCGCTTCCTGGATAAAATAACAACAAGCGTAATGCATATGATAGCACATGTTGTTAAAGGAATGGTAGACCAGGAAAGGCTTATCGCACCTTCAAAGTACAAATCAAGTATCATCTCAATTCCGGTACATAAAATGGCAATTCCTGCAATAAAATAAAAGGCTGTGGCAAGGAATGAGGAGGAAAGCTTTTTGTAGAGTCCCCAGAAGACTTCGGTTAAAAGGGTAACTATAACTACAATTGGAATTCCAATTCCCATAAACCAATGGTCTGATTCGGTCATAAAGGTAATAACATAGAGAAAGACACCAGTGATGACTCCATCAAATATGAATGCGGCATGCATTGGAAGCTTTGTGTAGATAAAAAATGGGATTCCATATACCCATAATAAAATACAAAATCCAATTACAGGAATGGACCACAAGCTTCCTTTAAATACGAATAGATTCAGGAGTCCACAGGCTGCTGCTGTTGAGACTAACACAGTAGATAAAAGGATTGCCCAGTCGGAAGTATGAACTGTGTCGACGGTCCCTTTTTCCAGTGCGAAAGGGGAGACAGCAAAGCGCTGCTGGCGGATTCCGTTAAGGTTGATAACTGGTGTTTTGCACAGCGGGCAAAAAGCGAGGGATTCTTCTAACTCGACACCACAATTTACGCAATAGGACATTATTTATTTCCCTCCATTTCTGAATGATAAGAACGATTGGTTTCTATTTTAACATGAATGCCATCCTGTACAAGCTTGCAGAAAAAATAACGTTCTACATCTGCTTCCACAATACTGCTGGCAAAGTTAACGGTAAGGGTATTGCCAAAGCTTGCAATGGCACAATTGGTACGATTGGAAAACGGCTGTCCCATATAAACATCAAAACGTTCAATAAATGGTTCCATATCAGCGGGTACCTTTAGAACACCAAGGTTTGTAAGTCCGGCTGAAGAGTTTTTATCCTGCACCTGTGTATAAAAAAACTTCAAAAACGAATCTTTTATAAACAAAGGAATTACTCGAACAATAGGATGCTGTTGTAGGGCAAGGTTGCTTGTAATATCACCACGAAGGAACTTGTTATTGATGTAATAACGCATATAGTGGTGAGTTTGGTTGACAATTTCCTCAAACGTATAGTCCCCAAGCCTTGGATCAATTCCAGGGTAAATCATGGTAATAAAATTACGCAAAGTTTTGGATGGGAAAAACTGACGCAGGTTAATTGGCATAGCCAGCTTTACAGGCTTTAGGTGAAGCGGCTTGTCTGCTTTTTGTTTTTCTAAAAGTGCATATAATAAAACAGCATTGAGATATTCTGTAATGGTACAGTTATATCGTTTGGAAACCTGTTTAATCTGGGATACAGGTATGATGCCGTTTATAATATTTAAAGTATAAAACGGTTCCTTAGTGCCTCTGACACGGTATGCTTTATCTCTCTTTACAGGAGGACATACATCTGCATTGGCATAACGCTTGTAAGCATCTTCCCATTCTTCAGGGTCAGGAGTTTCATTAACATCCATTACGAAATAACCATTGGATATACTATGACCTAAAAGACGAAGGTACACTGCTGTAAGAGTATTTAGTACACACATGGCGCCAAGTCCGTCACCCAGACTGTGATGCACTTCTAAGGCAATACGGCAGTTATGATAATACACACGAATCAAGTAACCATCATTGGAGCGAAACGGCATTGGCATACAAAAGTTCTTGATATCCGGCTGTACAAATGGTCCGGGCTTCGTATTGGGCTCCAGATAACGCCAGAACAGACCCTTGTGGATTGTAGTCTTATAGGTTGGAAAACGCTTTAACGTGATATCTACAGCCTGCTGAAGAATGTCTGGCTGAATAGGCTTTTTTAAGATAACAGAAAGGCGGTAAACAGAAGAGAAATCCTTTCGCTGCAGAGTTGGATAAACAATGGCAGAAAGGTCTAACTGATACCAGTCTTTTTTATTATATATTACATGTTTGGTTGTTTTGGCATTTGTATCAGACATAGAAAAAACACCTTTCTCAATTAACAAAAAATTAACACACCCTACAAATATTATACGACAAATTACTTCTCACTGCAATAAAGGATTGAGAAATGGTATAGAAAGAAAAGGAAAATGTTTTGTGCTGCGCAGATGGATGTGTTATACTTGTGGAAATACAAAGAGACAGGTGAAGAAGGAGAAGTACGGTTATGCAGATACGAAGAACTACGGAACAGGATATCAACAGAATTATGGAGATTGTAGGGCAGGCACAGGAGTACCTGCGGACACAGGGAGTTGACCAGTGGCAGGATGGCTATCCTAATGCAGAAGCTTTTTTGGATGATATGGAAAAGGGAATGTCTTATGTAGTAGAGGAAGAAGGAGAAGTGATTGGGACATTTGCATTCATTGTAGAAGAAGACCCAAACTATAAACAAATCTACGATGGCACATGGGAAGGTGATGAAGAATATGCAGTGATTCATCGTGTGGCAGTGGATAATCAGAAAAAAGGAAAGGGACTTGGTGGAAAAATAGTGGAGTATGCAGTATCAGAATGTGAAAAATGTAATGTGACTACAATTCGAATTGATACACATAGAGACAACCAGTCTATGCAGCGAATGCTGCTTAAAAACGGATTTGAAAGAAGGGGAATTATTTATTTGGAAAGCGGAGCTGAGCGTATTGCTTTCGAAAAAATATGGATGAAATAAATAAAAGTCTGTATTATGGCAGTTGTGCTATAATACAGACTTTTATTTATTTGTGATAGAATATGAACTGGTCTCTTCCGGCCTTCTTTGCTTCATAAAGTGCTGTATCAGCATCATTATAAAGTGTGGTGAAATTAGTGGAAAAATCATCAATTAAGCGGATTCCTACACTGGAAGAGATGTGGAAATCATAATTTTCAAAGGTCATATTACGGATATGATTTAAAAGAGAATTAAAACGACTGGCTAATATCTGCTTTGCAGTTTCAGGATTCTTATGAATGTTGTACATAAAAATCACAAATTCATCCCCGCCTAAACGTCCCACAATATCATGTTCACGGAACTTTTGTTTTAAAAGTGTCCCGATGTGAGATAAAACCATATCGCCGACTACATGTCCATAAGTATCATTTACTGACTTGAAATGGTCTAAATCCATAAGAATCAGGGCACAGGTACTACTGGAAACATGAGAAGTCAGTTTGTCATGGATTCGTTTTTCTACTGCACGGCGGTTGTATATCTGTGTAAGCTCGTCTATTTCTGAAAGAGTCGTTAATTCCTTGTTCTGTCGGAGAATCTCAGCTTGTTCCTGAAGGATTTCCTCAAGCTGGACTTTGGCAATTAAACTGTTGTAATAATTCTCTTTACGGACTTTGTTGTTCTGTTCATTGTAATAATAGTATTTTGCAATTGCATTCTGCCACTGTTCTTTATCTTCCATAATGGAGTAGTATTCAATTACAGCTTCCTGGAAACGGATATGATAAGTTAAATCCTCAACATTGTCTACGATCATCTTCAGTGTCTGGATATAACGATTACCGATTTCGCAGTCACGAAGCTTATAAATGACATTGCGGATTCGAAGCAGGGCAGTAAAGGTATGAGAAAACTCATGAATGTCCCGTACATTATCTAACAACGTGATAATCCATTCTCTAGCCTTATCGTAGTCACGCTGTTTGCCGAAAAAAACAATCTCATTAGACATTAAAATACAATTGAGAAGGTCACTGTCTTCTTTTTTGAGCCAGCCTGCAATTTCACTAATGGCTTCTTTGGCTTCATGTTCTTTGCCAAGTAACAGATAACATTCAATGATATTCATGGCAATAATGGCATACGTGTTATTTTTCTCCAAATTATGTTCATCACGACAATCCTTGGCTTTTTTAAAGTATAATAAGGCTTCCTCATAAACACTTAAATTCTGGAACATATCACCGATATTGTTCAGAAGACGGCTAACAAAATCATGGTTGCCTGCGTTCTTGGCAGCGTAAAGGCCTTTTAAATAATAATCCAGAGCCAAGAACTGTTCTGACATTGTGACATATATAACTCCAATCAGATTACAGCTGCTGATGTAGTAGGTTGTATATTGATTGGCATCACTTAATTCGATACACATGGAGACATTACTAAGGCTCTGAGCAGTATTACCATGCTGATAATAGGAGAGCGCAAGAAAATAATATGCCACAGCAGCGCCATAGGGATCGTTGTCCTTTATGGAATTAGTAAGCAGTTTGTCTGCCAGTGCTTTAATGTCAGAAGCAGGTGAGACATTAGGTTTGATTTGTTCTAGCTGTTCAATCAGCATCTGATTTTCTTTGGTCATAATAAAACTCCTGTTTATGCGATATTTATCATATTTATTCTAGCATATTTACGAAGAATTTCCAAGAAAAAAGTGTTTTTTTAAGGGAATTATGGTATAATGAGCCTTGCAGAACTCCGTGGGTGAACAGGGAGCTCTATAAGGCGAATGTTTTCACGGAGACGATAGTCGACGTGGTATAATGTGTGGGATGGGAATTTATAAATTGGAAAGTAAAGTAAAGGGGAGACTCTATGTATAATATACTGTTAGGAATACAGGTGATTGCTGTAATAGGGACATTTGCAGGATTTTCAGTTCTTTTAAGAACGCGACCATCCAAAGTGCAGGTATTGATGCTGGCAACGAATGTCTGCGTGTATCTGCAGTCTTTGGGATATTTGATGGAAATGACCAGTACAACCTTTGAAGGTGCAAGGGTGGCAATTTGTATGGAGTATGCCGGAGGTGTATTCTTAAATCTTTTTTATGCGCTTTTTATGTTTGAGTATTGTAAAATCTCAATCCCTTTAGGTATTAGAAATTTAGTGTTTGGATATAGTTCATTTGTGTTTATTAATATTGTTACAGCACCAGCAAATACACTATATTACTCCAGCATGGAATTTGTGGATAGCGGTTTGTTCCCACACATGGAGCTTGGTCATGGACCGCTTTATCTTATCAATATCGCAATGGTTATGTTTACTACTTTAGCGGCCTTCTTGGTTGTAGTATATACCTTTTTCCAAAAGGGACAGGAAAATAACCGAAAGAGACTTGGAGTTTTAATTGTATCTAGCTTAGCACCTATTATGGGGTATGTGATTGGCATTGGAAAGGAAAGTTTTGGTTATTATGACCCAGTACCTGCAAGTGCGGCATTTGCCTGTATTATTATTACAGTAGCTGTATTAAAAGGCGGGCTGTTTGACGTAGTTGGTTCTGCTCATGAACATATTTTAGGTGCGTTAGAAGAAGCCTTTATTGTAGTGGATGAGAATTACATTTTGCTAGAGGCTAATAGTTCAGCTAAGGGGTTATTTCCAATTTTTAATCAGATGCCGGTTGGTGTTCGTGTTCCCAGACAGGTTAAGGAATTATTTAAGGGAGAGTCTGAAAAGGACAATATCGAGATTGCCGGTAAATATTATAAGCTTCATGTGCAGGAACTTTACAATAAGGATGTGCTGATTGGTTATGCAGCAGTATGGTTTGATGTAACTGAAGCCAAAAGGCACTATGATGAAATGAAGGAATTGAAGATTCAGGCTGATATTGCCAATAAAGAAAAGAGTAATTTCCTTGCCAGAATGAGTCATGAAATCCGTACTCCAATGAATGCGATTATCGGCTATTCAGAATTGATTCTTCAGGAAAAAGTAACGGAAAAAGTGGAAGAATATGCAATGGATATAAAGTCGGCTTCGAATAACCTGTTGTCTATTATCAATGCTATTTTGGATATTTCCAAGATTGAAGCAGGCAAGCTGGAAATTGTGGAGTCTGATTATTATACCCAGTCCCTGATTTACGATATTATGAGTGTGATTCTTATTCCAGTTCGTAAAAAAGGCTTAAAGATGGTGAACGATATTGATACAAGTCTTCCATTACAGATGTATGGTGATAGTCTGCGTATCCGTCAGGTTATGATAAACCTTCTCAATAATGCAGTGAAGTTTACAGATAAAGGAAGTATTACTCTAAGTGTGAAAGCAGAGGAGAGAAGTGGCGATTCTATTGAAATTGTATGGAAGATAACAGATACTGGAAAGGGAATTAGGCAGCAGGATATCCAGAAAATCTTTGGACAGTTTGAACAGGTTGATAAGAAGAGTAATTATGCCATAGAAGGCACAGGTCTTGGTCTTTCTATTTCAAAGTCTCTAGTTGAGGCAATGGGTGGAACAATCCAGGTAGAGAGCGAATATGGCAGAGGAACTACCTTTATCGTTCGTATGAAACAGAAAATTGTGGATGATAAGCCAATCGAAAATATATCTGTGGACGGACTTTTGAAGGAAGGAAAGTCAAAGGAAAAGATTGCGTTTATTGCTCCTTTAGCGAAGGTGTTAGTGGTAGATGATAATCAGGTAAACTTAGATGTTATCCGTGGATATCTGAAGCATTATAAGATTGTTCCTGATTTGGCAGAAAGCGGAAGAGAAGCAGTAGAACTGGTTCAGCGTAATAGCTATGACATTGTATTTATGGATCAGATGATGCCGGATATGGATGGAGTAGAGACGACTGATTTAATCCGTAAAATGGGCTATACAGAGGATAAACTGACTATTGTTGCATTGACAGCGAATGCCATCAGCGGAACAAAGGAATACCTCCTGCAGAGAGGCTTTAATGATTATGCTTCTAAGCCAATCAGTATCAAGAACTTAGAAGCTTTGATATTAAAATATCTGCCGGACTCTTATATTGAGTATCAGACTGTTGCAGCCGAGAGGAGCACCAATGGAGTGCGTAAAGCTGTGGATGTTCAGGAAGAAAAGAAACCGGCAGGCGGTATTAACTGGGATGAAGGTCTTGAACTATGCGGAGGCAGCATGGATATCTATATAAGGGTGTTAAAGGCAATCATGCAGTATGGCGATGAAAAAATAGAACTTATGAAACAGTGTTTGAAAGAAAAGGATTACGAGCGTTATACCATTGAAGTTCATGCACTGAAAAGTAATGCCGCAAGTATTGGAGCCAGGGAGCTGTCAGAGGCGGCAAAAGCACAGGAAATGGCAGGAAGAGAAGGTCGCATTGAAGAAATCGAAGCGGGCGGACTTAAGGTTCTTGAGGATTATGCCAAAATGTTGAAGCAAATTGAAGAGTACTTAAAAAAACAAGGGAATTAAAGAGAATTACACCTGTAGGTATATCAGGTTGATTAGATGGAAGGATTTATCATGAAGATAGTATTAGCATCCGGTTCTCCAAGAAGAAGAGAATTATTAGACCAGATTGGAGCAGAATATGAAGTAAGACCAAGTGAGGCAGATGAGACAATTACAAGCACCATGCCTTCGGAAGTTGTAAAGGAGCTTGCGCTTCGAAAAGGAAGAGAAGTGGCAGAGCATTATGAAGAAGATGTGGTGATTTTAAGTGCTGATACTGTAGTTGCCAATGAGGGCAAGATACTTGGAAAGCCAAGGGATGATGAGGAAGCGGCACAGATGATTGCCGGCATTCAGGGCAAAAGCCATGAGGTATACACAGGAGTTGCCATTATCATCAAAAGAGCAGAAGAAAAAGTAATTAATTTTGCCGTAGAAACAAAGGTAAAAGTAGTACCAATGTCTGAAGCGGATATTGCAGGGTACTTAAGAACCGGTGAACATAGGGACAAAGCAGGGGCTTATGCAATCCAGGGCAAATTTGCTCCATACATAGAAGGAATTGAAGGTGACTACTACAATGTAGTGGGCTTCCCAATTTCAAGGATATGTAAGGAACTTGACAAAGAAGGCATCCACATTATTGGATATTAAGGGAAACATATGAATCGAAATTATCAGCTTGAATTAGAGAAAATGATTAAAAAGCATAAGGAGCAGGGAAGTGTACCTTCCTTGTTTCTTCATAGCTGTTGTGCACCATGCAGCAGTTATTGTCTGGAATATTTAACAGAATATTTTGCGATTACTATTTTTTATTATAATCCTAATATTTCTCCAGCCGGAGAGTATGAGAAGAGGGTAGAAGAGCAGAAAAGACTGATTGATGCATTAAATGAGAAGGTAAAGCATAAAATAGCCTTTGTGGAAGGGGAATATAAGCCAGAAGCTTTTTTTGCCATGGCAAAAGGGATGGAAGAACTTCCAGAGGGTGGTGAGCGCTGTTTTAAATGTTATGAAATGCGACTTAGAGAAGCAGCC
>CAZRLE010000010.1:0-22924 GCA_964600705.1 uncultured Lachnoclostridium sp.
GAAGCACCTACACCAACAAACATTTCCACAAAATCAGAACCAGAAATACTGAAAAATGGCACTCCGGCTTCTCCCGCCACTGCCTTTGCCAGCAATGTCTTACCTGTACCAGGCTGCCCTTCCAAAAGTACTCCCTTTGGAATTCTTGCACCAACACCAGTATACTTAGCAGGATCTTTTAAGAAATCAACGATTTCTTCTAATGCTTCCTTTTCTTCCTTAAGCCCTGCTACATTCTTGAATGTAACACTTTTATTCTCGTCGGTCGTCATCTTAGCGCGGCTCTTACCAAAATTCATCATTTTGCTGTTACCGCCACCACCGCCACCGGCCTGGTTGGTCATGAATGTAAACAGGAACATAATTGCCGCAAATCCAAACAGATATGGAAGCAAGGTCGTAATTACCCAGCTTGGCTTACTAATAGCGTGTATTTCATAATTCATCACGCCATATTCTTTCAGAGTATCTTCAATATCTGTGGTATCCGTTACATTAAAGCCCTTCTGAGTATTATCTCTAAATGTAACTACAACTTCACCAGTAGGTACTTCTTCGTTCTGATAAATATCAACATAAGAAATATTCTCCTGATTCATTGCCAAATCAACTACAAAGGCACTTTCATTGTAAGCTGTCTGTCCGGTTGTTTCCATTCCTTCGGAAAAGTATACCGCACCAAAAATAATCAGCAACATTACAAGATAGAACCCCATCCCTTTTAACTGGTTCTTCAACTCATTTCCTCCTTTAATTCTCTACTACTCCAATATATGGCAGATTTCTGTATCTCTGCGCAAAGTCTAAACCATATCCTACTACAAACTCATCCGGAATCTCAAAACCTATATAATCCACATCTACATCCACAACTCTTCTGGATGGTTTATCAAGCAGGGTACATAATTTAAGAGTTTCTGGCTTTCTAACCCTTAATACCTCCATCAGATGTGAAAGTGTTCTTCCAGTATCAATAATGTCTTCAATAACAATTACATCTTTACCTTCAATATTTTCATCTAAGTCTTTTACAATCTTTACACGACCTGTACTCTCTGTTCCATCTCCATAACTGGACACAGACATAAAATCTAATGTTACAGGCAAACCAATTCTCTTTGCCAATTCACAGGTGAAAAAAATACTTCCCTTTAAAATACAGATTAAATGTACTTCTTTTCCTGCATAATCCTTTGTAATCTGTGCTGCAAGTTCCCTAATTTTTGCATCTACTTCCTCTTCTGTAATCATTACACGAATCTTATCTGCCATCTTATTTTACCTCCGTCATAGTCATCTTTAGTATATTTTGGGTAGCTTCTGTAATTTTATATTTTTCGCTGATTCTATCTCCAAGAATCCAGATAATGTGGCTTCCATCTGCCAGTAATATCTTCTCATCACGTTCTGTTCGTGGAATCTTCTTGTCAATAAAATAATCCTTCAGCTTTTTGGTTCCACCTTCTGCATTTACCTGAAAATAATCTCCATTTCTTCTGGTACGCAGACAGATACCATTTTTTATTTTATCATAATCAAACCACTTCACACAAGTATTTTGCGGAATTTCTTGCCATTTCTCTTCCAATTTTTCGACAGAAAGGCTAATTTCCAGAGAAAGTTCTTTCACTCGATACGTTCTGTTCGGAATTAATTCATAAACAATATCCCTTTTTTCACTTTCTTCCTCTGCTTTCCCTGTCCCAAATACCAGATAATCATATTCACGGCTTACGACCATCCGATAAGGCAGGTTCACCTTTTTGCCTGACTGGTTTGCTGCTAGCGAAAGCACGGCTTCCACATGCTTTCCTTCAATATCCTTTGCCTTGCCTGCCGTTTTTGTCAGCACCAGCTTAACCAGTTCCCTTTGAATCACAATATCCTGCTTTGAAAATCCCAAAAGACTTATAAAGTATTGCCCATTTTTCTCATGAACAATCTCCTCATACGCACTTGCCACATTTCTTCCAATATAGCTTTCTACTTCTCTAAGAAGCTGTGCTGTTTTTGCAATGTGCGCTACTGTCTTTTCATTAACTTCACGCTCTGCCACAGGAAGAATCAATAATCGGATTCTATTCCGTACATACTCCTGCTCCAAATTCGTTCCATCCGTACAGTACGACTGCCCTTTTTTCTCCAGATAATCTTCTATTTCCTTTCGTTCTACTCCCAGAAGAGGTCTTATAATTTCTTCTCTTTTGGGCGGTATTCCACACATCCCCTTCAGACCGCTTCCCCGGAATAACTGAAACAACACGGTTTCTGCACAGTCATTCTGATTATGGGCAACTGCTATCTTCGTACCATTTACTTTTCTCAAAACCTCATAGAAGGCTTCATAGCGAACCTGTCGTCCTGCCTCTTCCTCTGTAAGCCTTCTCTCCTTTGCAATTCCCGGAATATCCTTCCAAAACGGATAGTATTCCACATTATTACGTTCTGCCAGTTTTTTTACAAACTGTTCATCTCCATCTGCTTCTTCTCCACGGATTCCATGATGCACATGCACCACAAAAAGCTCCAGCTCATATCTATTCTGCAGCTCCAAAAGTACAGAAAAAAGACAGACCGAATCGGCTCCACCGGAAACTCCGAGTACAACTCTGTCCTTTTTCTGAATCAGTTCATTCTCTTCAATATAAGCAATGATTTTATCCAGCATCGTAATTCAATACTCCTTTAAATACTAGGAAATACGTTTCTATTTTACCTCTCCTCCCCCTTCTTTTCAACTCCTTCTGCCTTAATATTTTTTCCACATACCAGCCACCAGCACCGTCATATCATCCACTCTTCCCTTTTCCGATGTCTCCAGTACCTTTTCAAGAATCCTGTCTGCTATTTCCTGGGGATTATTACTCGTTATCTCTGATAAAATCTGTTCCAGACATGCCTCCTTTTCTTCACTGCTAAAGCTGTCTAACACACCATCGGTTACCATAATCACAAAATCACCATCTTCTATCTGTACACTTCTTGCTTCAGCTTCTATCTGCTGAAACATTCCCACCGGAAGACTTCCTGCCTCTATCCGCACAATCTTTCCTTTCTTTTTTATAAAGCTGGCTGCTGCCCCAAGCTTAATAAAATTAGCATTCCCACTATATAAATCTATTACTCCTAAATCGATTGTTGAAAAGGAACGGCTGTCCGACCATAACGCATATATGGAGTTCAAAAGATGAATCGCTGTTTTTTCTCTAATTCCTGTCTCCATCATCTGCTCCAAGAGTTCAATCACCTCTTCACTTTCCTGATTAGCTCCCGTTCCGCTTCCCATTCCATCTGACAAAATCATTGCCATCTGCCCTGTTTCCAGCTCCAGAAACGAAAAATTGTCTCCTGACACCATTTCACACTCTTTGCTTCTTCTGGCAACTCCGGTTAAGGTTTTGTACTTTGTATCCTCTACAAAAACCATGACTTCACATTCTTTGGAAACCACATTCTTTGTATGTTCTCCCGGACGCATTTTCCTGCCAAGAACCTGTCCTAACATCACCGCCACTTCTCTGCTGGTTACACATCTTCCCCATTTCATTTTGGCAATCAAATGAATCTCTTTTTGCTTTTTTCTATTTTCCACCATAATGAGCCGTTTCACATCAATATGCTGACTTTTAAGCTTCTCAATCATCTGGTCTTCCAGCTCATTTTTCACTTCCGTTATCTCGCATACATCTGCCGCAAAATCCTTCATAACCTGAGCCATTCCATTTAACTGCTCTGCTACCGCCTCCCTGCTTTCCCTAAGTCTGTTATACCAGTTCATATTAACTCTGGCTATCTCAAGACTTTTGTTTGTTTCCCTGACAAATGCCTTTACGTTGATACATCGTTTCATAAATTCCAAAGGCACATCCTCTTCTACTACGCAGCCTTTTTCCCTTGCTGCCAGAAAAATAGACTGTGCCGACTCATAGGTCATGTGATAATTCTGACTCCAGCACTCCTCACAGCGCACACAGTCCTTGCAAAACTTCTCCGAAACATCTTCAAATATGTCATTCACTTCCTGGTATCCAAATACCTGCTTTGGAGCCGCAAACTGGTCAAAGGACTTAGATAACTTGGCAAGGGACTCCGAAAAATTCTTAAATTTGTTCTTTGCAATCAGCTGCATATTCTGTTTCATATAAGAGTCCTCTTCTCCGGACGCCCCAAGCTTTCCAAAATCCTGAAACATTCCGCTACAGATACCAAGTATACAAAACCTTCCTATTACAGACGTTTCCCCACCTTGAAAAGAAAGGGCAATTCCACATGCCGCACCTGTAATTGCCCCTACACCGGAGCCATATTTATAACCAGTTCCCAGCACCAGAAAATACGTAAGCAGTACAGAAAATCCTATCCCCTTAAAATCCCATCCCGGGATACCATATACAACAGCCCCCAGCATCAGCCCCAGACTAACAATCTCCGAATTGCTCATTCCATCTTTTCTCTTATGGTACAAAAGGTATGCGCTGCCTGGTTGTAGCAAATATCCAAAAACACCTGCCATACACCCCTCCAGCACAGACAGCACAATCTGCGTTTCGTAATCCATGGTAAATATCCCCTTAGAAAGTGACAGTGCTGTTGTCACAATACCGCCTGCCATATAGCGGATACTAGGAGTTACCCTTTTCCCTGTATGTTCTAAAAGATGGATTATCACAGTTACTGTTCCCATTATGAGAACATATTTCACAACCTCCACCTTCTCAAGTACCGTTGCCATTCCAAGCAAAATGACACCCCCGAATACACCATGACTCACATCATGTCCATACATACACAGAAAAAAGCCCATTCCCATAGGATTCATGCCGTATAGCGCACACCGTCCAAGCATGAATCCCAGAAATTCCATCAATAGCATTCTCTTTTTCCACATTTTCATTTTCAGCCTTTATTTCCTCACTTTCTGTCATTTGAACATCATTATACGAAGCGATTTTCTATTTTTTTGTCATTTCATGGGAATAAATATACAGATTCGTTAGACAAAAAATCTCCCCGAAACCGATTCCACTCGATTCCAGGGAGATAGAATTTTCTTAGAATGCAAAAAATGGAGAGCACATCGCTCTCCATTTCATCGTAGCGGGGAAGGGATTTGAACCCCCGACACCACGGGTATGAACCGTGTGCTCTAGCCAACTGAGCTACCCCGCCAAACAAGACTTTATTAGTATACATCATCTTTTCAATCTTGTCAATATATTTTATCAGTTTCTTGAAATTATTTTTACAACTTTTATCCGCATTTTGATTTCTGCCTATAGTTACTCCTCAGGTTCAAATACAATCTCATCCGGATATACCAGACCCAGCTTGTCTCTTGCCTCCTGTTCAATGAACTTCTTCGTCTGAACATATGCTTTGTATTCTTCAATCTCTTCTGTGCGCTTCTCTTCTTCCACTTTCTCTGCTTCCAGCTGCGCAATTCTCTTCTCATAAGCCGCAATCTTTTGATTAAGCTCAATCTTCTTAAAGGATATGACACCACACAATACAATTACAACAAAAGCTACCAAAGTCAGATTCTTACGTCTGGCTTTCATTGCTTTCTGCGCTTCTCTTTGTGAATTTCTTTGCGCTCTTGTCATAAGTCCCTCCTTACTTATTGTTCCCTTGTTCCTAGTAACAGTTTAACTGCTTTTTTGATTTTTTTCAATGCCTTCCACAAAAATGTATAAATTTTCTTAATGGGTCTGCCAAATACCCCATAACCAACTGCTACTACATATCGGCTAATTGTGTAATGATAAATGCACATTCCCATTGTCATTGCAAGGAAAGCACACCCTCTGATAATACCTGCATTCTTTTCATAAATCATTCTAAAAAACAAAATACTTCCTACCACCCAGAATAGCAAATCCTCTACTGCCACGCTTATTGCACCATGCCGAATGGTTCTTCTGAGAATCCGCAGCATATCGTATACTGCCATCAAAAAAATCCCATACACAAATGAAGTCATAAAGAAATTCGCTTCCCGAACAATCATTTCACTCATATCATCCCCCCGCATACTACGTTCTCATACTTCGCCTTACCAGCGTCTTTAGAACCTTATACCGGCTTATCGGAATAATTTCTTCAAAAGGGATTCTCCATCCTTCTTATAAGCATTTCGTTCTGAATACACCATACTGTCACATCTTCCATCCATATCAACTTCCCCTTTTTCCAGATTCAGCCGCTTCACATGAAGCTCCTCCCCCCGAATCGCAAGCATCCCAAGTTCCGTTTCTAACAAAACTTCATTCGGGTCAAAGGAAAGCACATCAATGACCCCTGTAATCAGTGCTGTCTTTCTGGATGTCAAAATAATCTTATGATTTAGATTTACAGTTTTTGGTCTCTCTTCCATTCTAAGACTCCTCCTAATCAGTATCCTTTGCCGTTTGCAGCACCTTCCTGCCTCCTGGTACTTTACTATCCCGGCTAAAGCTATTATATTAGGAGTTTTCCCATTTCATTACAAATATTTATACAAGTCTTTTGCATCATCCTTGCGGACTGTTTCCTGAACATCAAGAACTTCCACTTTCACTTCTTTATTACCAAAACCAATTTCGATAATATCCCCCGTCTTTACTGCGGTAGATGCCTTTGCCACCTTTCCGTTAATTAACACGCGACCGGCATCACAAGCCTCATTGGCTACAGTACGTCTTTTAATCAGACGGGATACCTTTAAAAATTTATCTAATCTCATTTTCATTCTCCTTAAGTAAAAAAAGACTGCTCTCATAGAACAGTCTTTTCATAATTTTCAAAAATTAATTATGCGTTTACAGCATCCTTTAAAGCTTTACCAGCTTTGAATTTTGGAGCTTTAGAAGCTGCAATCTTCATTGTATCGCCAGTCTGTGGATTTCTTCCTTCTCTTGCTGCTCTTTCAGATACTTCGAAAGTACCAAATCCAACTAACTGGATTTTTTCACCTTTCTTTAATTCGTCTGTTACAACGTCGATGAAAGCTTTTAAAGCCTTTTCTGAATCTTTCTTAGATAATTCTGTTTTCTCTGCAATAGCAGCAACTAATTCCGCTTTGTTCATGGATAAACTCCTCCTCTGAATAGTTTTAATTAATTTGTTTTATGTAATCAGATGGTATCTGATTTATTTTACGCGTTCCCACAGCTCGTTCATCTCGTCTGTGGTTAAGTCGCTTAGTCGCTTGTTTTCACGCGCGGCAAGTAGCTCAATACTTACAAATCTATTTATAAACTTATTGGTGGCATTTGTCAAGGAATTTTCCGCATTTATTTGCAAAAATCTTGATAAATTCACCACTGAAAACATCAAATCTCCAAATTCCTCTTCGATATCACAAACATTCCCTGATGCCTTAGCTTCTTCAAGCTCTTTAAGCTCTTCATACACCTTACCAAGCACCTCTTCATAGTCTGCAAAATCGAATCCAATCTTCGCTGCCTTCTTCTGTGCTTTCGCTGCTCTCATATTGGCCGGAAGAGCACTTGGGATTCGCATCATGCTTTCTCCTAAGGTTTTTTCTTTCTTCTCTTCCTTCTTAATCTCGTCCCAGTTCTTTAATACTTCTTCCGAAGTCTCCGCTTCTATATTACCAAATACATGCGGATGACGGCGAACCATTTTCTCAGAAATTTCTTCAATGACCTCTTCCATCGTAAATTCATTCTTTTCCTCTGCAATCAAAGAATGAAATACAATCTGTAGAAGCACGTCTCCAAGCTCTTCTCTCAAATTGGCCATATCGTTGTTGTTAATGCTCTCTACCACTTCATACGACTCTTCCAATAAGTTCTGTCGTAATGACTCGTGTGTCTGTTCTCTGTCCCATGGACAACCATTTTCACTTCTCAAGGTTCTGATAATATCTATAAACTGATCAAACTTTTCCATCTGTCCGCCTCCTGCTCTTTTATTTACTCCACTTCGCAAGTCTATACAATTTTAACTCCCTGCATCTGTGCTTTCATATAGTCTAACACGTCTTCAAAGCTATAACAGCGGTGTGCTTCATCTTCTGTAATATGCTCATTACATTTGGCATTCATACATAACAACTTGGCAACACCTTGCATTGCACGAATATTATCCGGGTCATCTTCTATCATGTAATCAATCTGACATTCCTTGAGGGCTGGAATCTTGTCCTCATCGCAGAAAATAATTCTCTCATAACGAATGCCACTCTTCCTGAGCCATTTCTTCACAAAATGACGCATCAGCTTACCTAATATATTATCCTTTGTTGCCATGGCACGGGAAGTAATAATATACACCTTATGACCATTTTCATACAGCCAGTCTACAAAATCCGAAGCTTCCGGTCTTACCTTATCCTTAATTACATATTTAATGGAATGCTTTGTCCAAAACTTGCGTTCCTGTGCCTTGGTACACTGAAATAACTGTACAATATCTTTTCCATATTCATTTACAATTGACATATTGAACTTTTTATCAAAAAATGGCACTCCATAAGTAAAATGAAATGCTTCAATATCTGTTAAAACACCGTCAATATCAATTCCTATGTTCATACTCTCACTTTTCCTTTCGCGAAACCAAACCTGCGTAATATTATAGCATATTTTTTACAGTTTGACAAATTAAATTGCAGGTAGCCAAAGTGCAACTCCTGTTACCACCTTAACTACCTGCAATTTACAATTTCAATTATTTTCCTTCCTCTTACAAATGTTTAAAAATAGCAACATATTTCTTTAATTCAGCTGCAACATTATTGTTGCTTTCCATTTCTTCTGAAATATGTCCCATTTCTTTTACCAATTCACTTGTATTGGCTGCTGTTGCTGATGCGCCATTAGCACTTTCATCAATAGCAATGGAAATTCCCGAAATCGCTTCTGTAATGTTCTGGATTAAGTCATTCAAATCCCCTGCCATTGTATTAAATCTGTCAACAACTTCATTTACATGAACTGCGTCTGCATTATATTGTTTTCCTGAGTCTACGAAACTTTCATAGTCAGGAAGTACACTTTCATTGATATAAGTTACAAGATCTGTGGAACTCTTAACCAGTTCTTTTACCGCAACTGTAACCAGACCGTTAATCGTCTGAATGTTATTAGCTGCTTCTCTGCTGGAAGCGGCAAGCTTACTGATTTCATCTGCAACAACTGCAAATCCTCTTCCTGCTTCCCCGGCTCTTGCTGCTTCGATAGAGGCATTCAATGCCAAAAGGTTCGTCTGACTGGATATGCTGAGAATCTCACCTGTAAGGTCATTAACACGGTCAACACTCTTACTGTCTTCAATTGCTTTCTTCAAAGTATTGAGAATGGAATCAATCATCTCACTTGCATTTGTCTTATTATGCACAGCTGTTGTTTCAAGTTCTGAAGCTCTTTTCCTCATTTCTACTGCATACTGTACTAATTCATCCGAAGCAGTAGCAAGTTCTGTAACTTCGCCCATAACTTCACCGGCATTATTGTTAATATTCACAATGCTGGATGCCACTTCTTCCATGGAGGCAGATAATTCCTGCATAACTGCAGAAGTATCTACTGCACTATTATTTGCTACTCCTACACTGGCTGAAACAGATCCAACAACTTCATCAAGCTTCTGGGAACTTGTAGTTACACCAGACATAACCCACTGTAAGGTCGCAATCAGCTTATTGATACCTACTACCAGCTGTCCAATTTCATCTTCTCCCTTAATTGGAATACGAATAGTCAAATCACCTCTATACTGCTGAAGACTCTTAATTACTTCACATACTTTTGTATTACATAACTCCAGTGGTTTGACTATCATCTTCATAATAACAAAAAATACAACTCCCCATACAAGCGCCGCCAAAACTGATACCACAATACTTTCTACTGTAGCAATATTATAAGTCTTACGCTGTGATGCCACCTTCGTAACCATCTCCTGCTGACTTGCAAGAATGAGCTCATTCAGGTATTCAGTCAACTCACTTGCTTCCTTTGTTACCTTTACATTGATAATGGTTACTGCTCTTTCCTTATTGCCCTGTGCACTGGCAACAATGGCTTCCATAAATACGGTAACGAAATCATTAAACTTATTCGGATATTCTGTATACAGCTCAGAAAGCGATCCTTCCGGAAGATTAGCTTCAATCGAAGTAGCCAAATTATCAATATCTGTATAAATCTCATCAATTGCCGTTTCAATTTCACGCATGTCCTGATCGTCTGTTGTAATACAGTGTGCATATACCAGCTTCTGTAATCTTTCAATGTTACTGCTTAAGCACTGAATATTATATACATTTGTAAAATGTACCTGATTAATTTCATTGCCTAAGTTCATAACCACCTTTAAGTTGATAACTGCCCCCGCACCATTCATAACTACTGCAATAAACAGAATAAGCATCGGAATTACTACTTTACGGGAAATCTTCATATCCTTTATCTTTTGCATAATTTGTCCACCTTTCCGCATTTGTATACCTACACATATTATCGCATATAACACGTATACTTGGCAATATATTTTTTGATTAACGCCAACATTTTCCCTTGTAATTCAGAAGTATTACTCTGTTTTACTGTTCTAATTGTTTTCCTAAAAAACTGGCAGCTGTTGTCGCCAATTTTGCTTCTAACTGACCAAATTCTGTCCTGCTATCCTTCCCAAGAAGTATCACTGCTCCAACCGCATCCCCGGCACTGATAATCGGACTGATTGCCTCATAAGAATAATTTTCATCCTGATCCGTTATTCGACGGTATCCCTTTCCATTTCCAGCTGCCAGCACACTTTCTCTACCATTAATGCAGGCCTCCAATTCTTTGCTGATAGGCTTAGATAGTAATTCTTTTTTGCCATTTCCTGCAACTGCAATCAGACAGTCTTTATCTGCAATACACACGATGTGTCCGGTACTCTGCGCCAGTGCCTCTGCATACTGAGTTGCAAACTGGCTTAATTCCCCAATTGGTGAGTATTTCTTTAAGACAATCTCACCTTCTCGGTCAGTAAATATTTCCAGCGGGTCACCCTCTCTAATTCGTAGGGTTCTTCGAATTTCTTTTGGAATAACTACCCTTCCAAGGTCATCTATTCTTCTAACAATTCCTGTCGCTTTCATAAAAAAATTCCTCCATTTACAGTTTCTAACTTCATCTGCTAACGCTTTGATTGTAGTATCTGTAAATAGAGGAATTTTATACCTTATTCACTTTATAAAATATTTTAACTTATAGAATTATTATCTTAATTATCAAGATCTACTACGATATGTCTTGGCTGACCTTTAATCATAACTGGTGTTAATTCTGCCTGAATTAAAGGACGAATGTAGTTTACTAATTCATCACTTACATATGTACCATCGTTAATAATCCATTCCAATGGAACCTTCTTTTCGATGTTAGCGATTTCTCTTACATCATAAATATCTGTTGTACAGATATATGGGTCAGAAGATACTCTCTTTAATACAACTACTTTTCCTGTTTCGCCATCGAATGCAGCTTTTACTGCTGTACCACCAACCTGATATGCTTCTGTAATATCAACACGTGAAGTAAAGTGTCCTGCACATCTTTGGAGTGTTGCCAATTCCACACATCTTGTTTTGCATCCATAAGTCTGACCGATTAAATCAGAAAGGTAACGTGCTGTACCGCTTAACTGTTTGTGACCGAAGGAGTCCACATATTCTGTATGATTTGTTAACTCAAATACATATTTACCTTCTGCTGTCATGATACCTTCAGAAACACCAACTACGATAGCAGCCTTTTCTTCTAAAAGTTCACCAACTTTTTTCACAAATTTGTCTACATCAAATGGAAGCTCTGGAAGATATAACAAATCTACACCTTCACAATCTTCACATTTTGCAAGTGCTGCCGCACCGGTAAGCCAGCCTGCGTTACGTCCCATGATTTCAACGATAGTAACCTGCTTGTAATCGTATACATGTCCGTCACGGATTAATTCCTTCATAACAGAAGAAATGTATTTTGCTGCACTACCAAAACCAGGTGTATGGTCTGTTACTGCAAGGTCATTATCGATAGTTTTTGGAACACCCATAAAACGGATTGGACTTCCAATTTCTGCCGCATAGCCGGATAACTTCTTGATAGTATCCATGGAGTCATTTCCACCAATGTAGAAAAATGCATCAATTTCATATTTTTCCAAAATAGAAAAAATCTTTTCATACATTTCTCTATTATCTGCTACTTCCGGGAGTTTAAAACGGCAGGAACCAAGATATGCTGATGGTGTACGTTTTAAAAGTTCAACATCAATGTCTGTACGAATTTTCTCATCCATATCTACAAGCCACTCATCTAAGAAGCCTTTGATACCATGGCGCATACCATATACCTTCTGTGCACCTAAAGCCTTAGCTGTTTCATAAACCCCTGCAAGACTTGAGTTAATTACGGATGTTGGTCCACCTGACTGTCCAACCACTACGTTACGAATTTTCATGTTACTACCTCCTACATATATTGTATTATTTTTAATTACTTAGTATCTGTTCTATTCCCACCCCGTGAAATTCTATGCTTCCGACTGCGCATCCAGTTTTTCTTCAAATTCCTGTTCCGGAATTGGTTTAGAGAAATAATATCCTTGCGCCACATAAGCCTTGATTTCTTCCATTAAAGCCACATCTTCTGCTGTTTCTACACCTTCACATACAATTTTGGCATCCAACGCCTCTGCAAGTTTTACAATTCCACGCATAATTTTAATCTGACGTTCTCTATCTTCGTGATTTAAGAAGAAGGAACGATCAAGTTTAACAACCGATGCCGGAATCTGTTCAAATACTCCAAGTGAAGAATAACCGGAACCAAAGTCATCGATAGAAAGTCTGATTTCTTTCTTCTTTAACTCATTTAAGGTATCCTTGATTGCCTGCTGCTGTAATTCTTCCATTACCAGAGTCTCTGTGATTTCCACTTCTATCAGTTCTTTAGAAATGTGGTATTTCTCCAAAATCCCCTCAAACCTGTCTGTAAATCCAGGCTTTACGAAATGCATTCTGGTAAAGTTACAGGAAATCGGCACTACCTCCCTGCCTTCATCCATTCTTCTGCGGAGCAGCTTACAAGCTTCTTCCATTACAAAGAAGTCAATTTCCATGATTCTTCCTGTCTTTTCATAATACGGCACAAAGTACCATGGCGTTCTTATCTTGCCACCTGCTGTTGGGTCCTTGAAACGTATCAGTGCTTCTGCACCCACAATCTTGTTGGTTCTGATATCTACTTTGCCTTGATAAAATGCCACAAAGTCCTTATTGATATCTGCTGCCTCCAAAATCTTCTCACGATTATGACGTTCTCTGATTTCCTCTTCAAAGGAGTCATCATATACACGCATAGTGCTGATGTTATTATCTCCTATTGCTTCTACCGCCTGTGTGGCATAGTTGACAGCACGATGCAAATCATAATTGCTGTCTGGCAGCATATATACCCCTACCTGTGTTAAAATCTTATTCTCTGTAACCAAACGAATCTCTGTTTCAATGCTCTTTTGCATATCACGCAGACGCTGAATCAGTGCATCCCATTCTTCCCATTCGAGCAGGACAACAAACTTATCCCCCTGGGCTCTTGCATATAGCTCTTTATTCGGATTTACGTTCCAGCCTAGCACCTTCACAAGAAGCCGTAATACTTCTTCTCCCTTATTCCAGCCATAAATAATATTATATTGTCTAAGCTGAACCAGATTAAAGCATGCAATGGCATGTTTCTTATTCTGTGAAAGAATGTAATTCTCTCCATGATAAATAAAATAATTCAGATTCCATACATCTAACATGGCATCCTTATACATCAGCTTCTGAATCTGCCTGCTGTCTCTAATCATATGCATAAAAACCGCTATAATCAATACAATGATAAAAAGAAGTATTCCAAAGATTGGCAGACTGTATGTATTAATAAACTGACTGATGCTTCCAAAGGAATGATTACTTTCTTGCAGAACATACTCATTGATAACTCGTGCATCAATATTAAAGGAATTTTTCTTTAGGATGCTCTCCAAAGGATGTCCTGAATCCTTCTTCACCGCCAGATGTATTCTATAGTTGCTGTTTAATACATTATCAATACCAAGGTTACTGTACTGTAATTCACTACTCAGAAGATTTTCTACCAGATATCCATCGCAAAGCACTGCATCTACATAGCCTTTGCCAAGCTGTGTCAGGCATTCTCTCTGGGTATCATAAATCTCTAAACTGGCATTGACCACCATCTCTGCATACTGGGCAAACTCTCTGGTTGCACCCAGTACAGCAATATTATCAAAGTTCTTTTCCTTTTTCATTACCAGAACAACCGGAACCTCTGCATAGGCATCCAAAAGCTGGATTTCTGTATTATCTTCCAATTCCTTTGTTTCTGCACAATAAGATAAAATATCGATGTCCCCATCTGCTAAGGCCGCCTCTGCTTCCTTTTGTGTGGCATACCCTTTATAATTCACATGAACGCCAAGCAAAGTCAGGCTTTCTTCTATCATATCTCTTGTAAGACCTTTAAATTTCCCATCTTCCTCATAAGAAAATGGATAATTTTCTGTCAGATATCCCACTTCTACCGAATCGATAGATTCCAGATATTCTTTTTCACTGGTCGTCAAAAGAACCTGTTTATCCAGTCTGCTCTGATAAAATTCATTCATCAAATCTGCCATGAGGTTTGGATGATTCATCTGTAAATCTGCAATTGCCTGATTCAGTTCACGCATCAGGTCTTCGCTATTCTTATGACTGATGTAATAGAATGTTCTTGGAGCAAAACGTCCAACCATACGCTGTCCTTCTTTTATCTCTGTAAAAGTATGTACAAGCGCATCAATTTCCTTATCATCCAGAGCTTTTTGAAGCTTTGCAGTATCCTCGTATGTAACCACAGTCGGTTCACTGATACCATTATACGCTAAATACTCGTAAAATTCTACACTTCGTACATAACCTTCTACCATACCAAATGTAAAATCCTTCATCGCCTCAAAGTCTTCATAAGCCACGCTGCCATCTGCATTGGTCGCAATTACACCATACGTATACCCACTGGAAAGATCTGCATAGGTATAGATTTCTGCTCTCTCAGAAGAATACTGCGCAGACCCAACTAAGTCCACCTTCTCTTCTGCCAAGAATTGAAGAGCTTCTCCCCAGCTTGCACATTCCACATATTCTATGTTCCAGTTCGTAAACTCGCATAACACTTCCAGATATTCTACATCCATCCCTGCAAAGTTGCCCTCTTCATCATAATAATGGTAACCCTGCATCGGGAAAAACGCAACCTTTACGTTGCGCTTTTCCGCTGCATGGGAATGAATGGACATACAACAACTGAATAAACAACTTATAATAAAAACCCAGCTTAAAAACTTTCTCAAAAAATAGTACTTTCTAAATATGCGCTCCATACAGTAACCACACCCACTTATGTCTGTCTTAGTATGTCAATCCAAAGTTCATTTCGTAATAATTTCCTGCTGCATCTCTGTATGCATAAGCTTTTCCATTTTCATCCTTTAATTCATCTGGCATGTACTGGTCTTTATCGTAACCTGGTACATCATTAGGGCTTACACATACACCTTCTGCATTTACTTTAATCACATCATCATTCTTTGGCATTGTAATTGGAAGCTTGCCTACTGGTGAAAATCTTCCAAAGTATACATCCAGTGTGGCTGATGCATAAGTATCATATCCTAATGTAAGGGCATCTACGTAAGGTTCAACATTACCAAGTAACCATGCTAATACTACGTTTACGTTAGCAATTACCTTACCGCCATTAGCATGTACTGCTGCTGCGATTTCCGGAATACGTTTTGCACCACAAAGTGTAGTTTCTTCATGCATTTCTTCCATTGGACGACAGAACTCATCTACGTCAGGTACCATCTTGCCTTCACAGATATCTAATTCAAGATAACCTTTTGTTGCACTGAAATATGCACCAGACTTTGGATTAAGCATTAAAATAGCATAATCTGCTTCTGCCGGATTATCTACTAATGTCACATCAGCAAGCATTTCTTTTAAGCCCTTTGTAAGTTCTTCGCACTTTTCCGGAAGCTGGTGGAACGCTTCTGCATATACCTTCTTACCTTCTAACTTATCTTTTGTAAGTGGTAATGTACCGTCATTCTTAAGAAGAGTAACACTCTTATGGTGTGCATCCATTGCCTTATCCCAGTCTGCCTGTGTTGCTGCCACTTCTGCTGCCACCTTGGCATCACGATAAGTATCTTCAAATAAACCAAGTTCAAACATTCCCTGTAATGTACGGGCAACCGCGCGGTTTAATGCTTCATCTGTAAGTACTAACTGTTCTTTTGTAAATCCTTCCGGCACTTCATGTGTATCATAGTAATCGTTCTTTCCACGATTGTAAGCTTCCATACCAAGCTTCTGGTCAAAGTTACCACTAATTACGTCTACACCTGCATTATTAACTGCAAAACCAATACGTTCTGGTTTATCAAGCATTTCAACGCCCCAGCACATATTATGTACAATACCTGTATCCGAGTTAATATAACCCTTGAAGCCCATTTCCTTGCGAAGAAGGTCATCAATTAATGGTTTGTTATAAGCAAATCCAAATGGCTGCATTTCGATTTCTTTGCCGCCTACTACCTGAGCTGCGCTCTTTTCTTTAGCTGGTTTTGCATAATATGGCATAATTGCTGCCGCATTCTTATCTACAGATACCTGGAAACCTGGAAGGTGGTATTTTTCTAAGCTGCCTGGTGTCTGATATACGTTCCACTGACCTGCTTTATAATGTGGGTCATAACCATTTTCACGTGCACCGCCACCTGGGAAATGCTTCATAGTTAAAGCAACACCATCTGTTGTTACACCTTCTTCACTACCCTGTACTATAGGAATCATTCTTTCTGCAATCTTGCAGATAAGTTCCGTATCTTCACCAAATGTACCGTAAGAACGCTGCCATCTTGGGTCTGTCATAACATCTACCATGTACATATAACCTTTACGAAGGTTGGATGCATTCCATGAACGACGGATACAGTCTGAGAACTGGTCTACGATTCCAAGGTCATCTGTTCCTTTTACCGCCGCTGCAATACCCATTGTTCCCGGCCATGCTGCGAAGATACCGGACGCATCGTTCATACCAAATACTGGTTCTGCATATTCGTTACGAGAGTTGGAAGCTGCCATAACCGGTACAAAGTGTTCACATTCTTCTGCAATCGCCTGTAACTGGTTCATGTAATCAGCAAGGTCTTCTGCCTTCGCGTTAGCACGAAGAATAATGTGACGAGCCCACCATTCTTTTAATAACTTGGATGTTCCGGGAATATACTGTTCACCGAAAATATTCGTTACTGTATGTTCTCCTTCATCTACAATTCCAGTTTCATCTAATGTATATTCAGGAATTTCTTTGCTTCCCATAGTAAGTGGGGATGGGTATTTACCCATACGCCAGTCAGAAATAAATAACTGTCCGATTTTTTCTTCTGGTGTAAGAAGCTTTGCATAGGCTTCCGCACGTTCCTTTGCAGGAAGTCTCCAGTCATTGACTGTACTTACTTCACCACTTCCGTCAATATCTTTGAAATATAACCCATCTTTTTCAATAATTTTACGAGTTACGGTACTAACTTTTTTACCGTTGGGATTCTCGTATACTTTGTAATTATCACTTGCTTTTACCGGCATGTTATTATCCTCCTTAATTTTATCCTATCTCTAATTATAACTGCTTTATAGTGCATTCGTCTAGTATTTTGTGAATATTTCACAAAAAAAGACGAGCTATCTGACAGTACTTTCTGTCAGACAGCCCGCCTCCATACGCTTTTATTTTTAGCATAAGTATACCAAAAAAGGTATGAATTATGGTATACTTATGCTACACAGTTACTACCCGAAAGGAGAATTTCTCATGATTACAATGGATAGCAAAATCCGTGACGTTTATAACAATCCCATTGGGCATGATATTATCTACAAAGTCCTGCTTCAATTAGGAATCAACGAAAAAATGCTTACTAACCCTATTGTAGGTAACATGAAACTCAAAGCTCTTTCCAAAATTACCAAAGGTAAGCTAGGACCGGGATTTTATGATGCATTACTTACCTTACTCAACTCTGAACCGGATTTGCCCGGTAAAAAACATGGCGCAATAACACCAAAATGGTGGAAAGAAGCTGTCTTTTATCAGATTTATCCTCGTTCCTTCCATGATGCCAACCATGACGGCATTGGCGACTTAAGGGGTATCATTGACAAACTGGATTATCTGGCAGATTTAGGTGTAACTGCTTTATGGCTGTCCCCAATCTATGATTCTCCACAGGATGACAATGGTTATGATATTCGTGACTATCGTAAGATTTACGAGGAATTTGGCACCATGGAAGAATTTGACGAATTACTTTCTAAAGCACATGCCAAGGGCTTACGTCTGATTATGGACTTAGTTATCAACCACACCTCCGATGAGCATGAGTGGTTCCAGTCCGCTTTAGCAGATGAAAATTCTCCATATAGAGAATATTACTATTTCCAGAAAGGCAAAAAGGATACTCCTCCAAACAACTGGACCTCCTTCTTCTCCGGTTCTGCATGGAATTACTACGAAGAGCAAGATATCTGGGCATTGCATTTATTCTCCAAAAAGCAGATGGATTTGAATTGGGAAAATCCTAAGGTTCGTGAAGATTTAATTGATATGATTAACTGGTGGTTAGATAAGGGTGTGGATGGTTTCCGTATGGATGTTATTAATTACATTTCCAAACAGCCAGGACTTCCACAGGGTGATGAAACCATCGGAGCCATGATGGGCTTTACTGGAATTGAGCAATATTTCTATGGTCCAAGACTCCACGAATTTTTAAGAGAAGTCCGTCAAAAAGCCTTTGAACCTCACAATGCCTTTTCCGTAGGGGAAACTCCAGGGCTTGGTATGAATATGTGCAGCCTCATTACAGGGGAAGAACGAAAGGAACTGGATATGGTCTTTTCTTTTGACCACTTAGAGACACCGGGGCACGTTCGCTTTGATGATTACCAGTATGACCTGAATTACCTTCGTGATTATATGATTGACTGGATGGAAAACTACGGCAACAACTGCTGGTTCTCTATTTTCTACAACAACCATGACAATCCTCGTATGATTAGCAAGGTAAACAACAACCCACAGTATGCTGAATATTTAGCCATCCTTTTGGCTGTCATCCAGTTTACCTTAAAAGGCACTCCATTCTTATTCCAAGGGGATGAAATGGGACTTACCAATTATCCGTTCACTTCTATTGATGAGGTAACTGACGTAGAAGCCAAAGGTTATTATCAGGAATTATTAGATAAGGGCAAAACACCAAACGAAGCCTTCCAGACTATCCTTGCCGGAACCAGAGAGCATACCCGCGTATTGCTTCCATGGAACTTCTGCGAAGAAAATGAAGCTACCAAGGATTACCCTCTCCACCTTCGTCAGGAGCCAAATGCCAATGTCACTGCTGTTTACAAACGTCTGATTGCTCTCCGCAAGAACAATCCTGCACTGGTATACGGTGATTTTAAGGTGATTGACGCAAGCAAGGACCGCTTTATTTACAAACGCACCTTAAATGGAAAGAGCTTTATCATCGACTGTAATTTAAGTAACACAGAAAAGACTGCTTATAAGCCACTTTCTAACTTCCAGCTTGTATTCCCTGCTTCCACTCCGAAAGATTTGAAGCATTTAGGTGCTTATGAAGCAAGAATATGGGGTACCATTTAGTCAAAATAAATAAAACCTAACATATAGTAAAAGTGCGTATGTCTATGAATCCGACACACGCACTTTCTTTTCTATACCATCTACAATACCCTATCACTTTTTTCTCTTATTTGAAATGCCTCAAAATACGCATTTTCCTTCGGAATCCATTCCCCTACAAAACGTTTCAGCATAAACTCACCATTGCGGTTGCGGATTCTTTCTATCTGCTGTTCCTTCGGAATCTTGGTAAATACCCTGTACACTACCAGATTACTATCGCCATATACCTCTGAAAAATATGGATGCTGGCTGTAGGAACCTTCAATAATGCTGAGCCTTTTATAAGGGATTTCTGTAGCACTTTGAATCGTTCTGGTCTTACAATCAAATGGTCTGTAGGTAACTGTTTTCTGCTTTAACAGTTCTTCCAGCACTTCCTCTCTGAAGCGTTCATAATCTACGTTCCCGCCTACCTCCATCAGACGTTCCTCAGTTCTTTGTGCATCCTGCAAAAAGAAATCATCCATATGGAACAGATTGCAATCAAACAACTCTTTTAAGTAAAAGCCCAGTGTACTTTTACCAGAAGCACTCATACCGTCAATGGTAACAATGATGTTGGAAGCATTTCCTTCTAACAACTCATGTACTTTATCTACTACCGGCTGAAATCTCTGTCTACATAAGTCCTTCATAATCACTTTTTCTTCCATAATACGTTACCCCTTCTTAACATTCTCCTCAAAGCAAACTGCTTCACTTATTTATCGCAGCTATAACCTTCTTTGTAATCTCTTTTCTTCTAAAGAATAAGACTGGAAATCAAGATTCCCAGTCTCACACTTATTCTATCTATAAATAATACACACTCTGTTAGGAATTAGATTACGAACTGATCCATTAACTGTACCATTGTTGTAACCTGTGCACTCTGTTCTTCACTAACTGCTGCTGTTTCTTCGGATGTAGCAGAGTTATTATCTACAATAGCAGATACCTGTGCAACGCTTTCATCGATGAGTTCCATAATCTTAGCTTCTTCCTTGAGAGATTCTGCCATCTGCATCATCTTATCTGTTGTAGCCTTAGCTCCAACCATAACTTCATCCATATTCTTAGCTGTTGCATCGGCAATAGAAATTCCCTTATCAACGGCTGCAATTGTTGTTTCGATAAGTTTGGTTGTTTCGCCTGCTGCCTGTGTAGATTCTTCTGCCAGCTTCTTAACCTGTTCTGCTACTACTGCAAAGCCCTTACCAGCTTCACCGGCACGAGCCGCTTCAATAGAAGCATTTAAGGATAAGAGATTGGTCTGACTTGCAATATCTTCGATAGTTGCAATAATAGAACCAATTTCTTCGGAGCACTTGCTGATTTCACTGATTGCAATCTTTAATTCCTGCATCTTAGCGTTACCTTCCATGAGCATTGCACCAGCACCAGTAGAAATTCTCACTGCTTCTTCTGCTTCTTTAGCATTCTTTTCTACATTCTTAGTCATTTCATCGATACGTTCTGCAACTGCCTTAACCTGTAATGCCTGTGTTGTACAACCTTCTGCTAAGTCTACAGAAGCCTGTGCTAACTGTTCAGAACCACCATCAATTTCCTGAGCTACGTCTTTGATTGTATTCAGAGTCTTTCTTGTATCAGCAATAATCTTTAACATAGACTCTTTAATCTTAACAAATTCACCTACGTACTGTTCCCTTACATCAACCTGATAATTACCTTCACCCATCTTTCCAAGAACATCAGAAATCTCAGAAATCATAGAGCGGAAATTAGCTTTCATGGTTGTAATGGAATCAACCATCTGTCCAACTTCACTTTCGTCTGAATACATATTAAGTTCTACATCAAACTTACCTTTAGCAAGCTCTGCCATCTGGTTGGAAACCTTAATGATTGGTGCAACCAACTCTGATTTCGCAAAATTAATCGTATTATTGATGCTTCTTGCTACAAGAACAAATATTACGATAACAGACAAAAGACATGCAAACATAGCTGCATTTAACATACTCTGTTTCTTAGCCATACGGCTCTGGATAGAAGTAATTGTATCATCTGTCAACTTGCTAATCTGCTGTGTAGTCTGTGTATACTCATCACCAAATACCATTGCCATTGCTTCTTTGTTTTGGCCCTTACCTGCCAATGCCATCGCTTCTTCTTCCAAAGGAACGAGACCATTTGACATACTGGCAATCTGTTCTAATGCTGCCCACTCTTCTTCAGTCAGGTTATTGGACTGTAAGCCTGCCCATGCAATGTCACGATTCTTATCTGTGTTTAATTCTTTCATATAATTATCATAGTACTGCTTATCACCAGTAACTGCATAAGACTGTACTTCTGATGTTAAAGTCTTAGAACCAAGACGATACTGGTTCAGATACATTGTATTTTCTAACTGTTCCTTATTCTCCATAGCAAGTAAAGTATTTACTGCACAGAAAATAAATAAAACAACAAACCCCAAAATAACCACTCTATTTGTAGATGTTACAATCTTAGCCAGTCTTGCAACCTGCCCGTTTGGATAAAATCCCTGTTGCACCACATCTTCGGTCGCATTATCTTTCTTGAAAAATCCCATAAATTGCACTCTCCTTTTTCCCTTCTTTAGTCAAAAATACAGTTTCATTATGATACTTTTTTACCATTTTGTCAACAAATTTACTTGTTTTTCTTTTCTTTTTGTGAGCATTACACAAACAACTTTCTTTTTTCTGACATTTCTCTTTTTTCTTTCACATCTTCTCTACACATCACTGACTCCCTACTCTTTTATTTCACACAACGCAGGCTATACAAAAGGACAAAAATTATGGCAACCATGTATTCTCCTCTTGTATTTTAGGGGATTTTGGGCTATTATATAGGGTATGAAAATTTTTATTGAAAGGGATGGTGGAGAACATGAATTTAGTATCCGTAAGAGACCTCTATCGTAACAAAGAGGATTATATTGATAAGATAATCAGCGTGGGCGGCTGGATTCGCAGCAACCGCGATTCTAAGACATTTGGTTTCATGGTAATCAACGATGGAACTTTCTTTGAAACACTTCAGGTAGTATACAGTCAGGACAAGCTTGATAATTTTGCTGAATTAGCCAAGTTAAACGTTGGCTCTGCTGTTATCGT